>CADAIF010000054.1 GCA_902787905.1 uncultured Lachnospiraceae bacterium | reverse complement strand
TGTTTTTCGGGCTTTTTTTGCGTTATTCTTGATTATTAATGTAGTAAAGGGTAAAATTGTAGTGATAAACACGAAGACAGCAGGAGTTTTTTAGTATGGAAATCAGGAAAGCCAGGCAGTCGGACCTGGAGGGGGTAAAAAAACTGCTCTCCCAGGTGTTGGAGCTGCACGCGAAGCTAAGGCCGGACATCTTTATTCCGGGCACGCGTAAATATACGGATGATGAGCTGAGGGAAATCTTTGAGGATCCCGAGAGGCCCATTTTTATCGCCGCAGATGATCAGGATCAGGTCCTGGGTTACTGTTTCTGCCAGCTGCAGGAACGCAAGGGTGTGGTCAACATGACGGATATGAAGACCCTTTACATCGATGACCTCTGTGTGGATGAGGCCTCGCGGGGGCAGCATGTGGGCAGGACCCTTTATGAATATGTGACGGATTTTGCCCGGTCGGAAGGCTGCAAAAACATCACATTGAATGTCTGGGAAGGGAATGATAAGGCCAGGGCCTTTTATGACAGCATGGGCTTTGGCGTTCAGAAAACGATGATGGAAAAGAAGCTTTAAAGGAGACAGATATAAAATGGCACATGTTTATTCATCACCAAGATATGTTTTTTACGGCAACGGCGCGCTGGAGGATGCGGCGCAGACTCTGGCCGGTTTCGGCCGGAAGGCCCTGATCGTTTCTGGTATGTCCATGATCCGGCAGGGACACATGAAGGCCCTGACGGATCTTCTGGAGAGTCTGGGCACAGCTTATGAGATTTTCTCCGGGATCAGCGGGGAGCCGACGGATACCATGATTCTGGAGGGCGCCCGGATCTACAGGGAGAAGGGCTGTGATTTTCTGATCGGTTTCGGCGGCGGAAGCCCCCTGGATTCAGCCAAGGCGATCGCCGTGATGGCGGATTATGAGGGCAGGATCTCGGACTTTAACGGGAAGGTGATCGAGCGTGATCTGCCGCCGGTGGCAGCCATTCCCTCTACGGCGGGTACGGGTTCTGAGGTGACCCAGTTCACTATCATCACTGACACAGCCAATGATATCAAGATGCTGCTGAAGGGCAAGTGTCTGGTACCTACGGTGGCTATCATTGACCCCAGGTTTTCCATGGCTTCACCCAAATCTGTGACGGCGGCCTCCGGTCTGGATGCTCTGACGCACGCGGTGGAATCCTACACGTCCAGGAAGGCCACGCCTTTCACGGATATGTATGCCATGGATGCCGTCAAGCGTATCTTTAAGGCACTGCCGGCCGCATATGCGGACGGTGACGATACGGAGGCCAGGTTCTCTATGGACATCGCAGCCTACGAGGCCGGGCTTTGTATCAATAATGCTTCTGTGACGATTGTCCACGGCATGAGCCGGCCTATCGGCGCTCTGTTCCATGTGCCGCACGGTCTGTCCAACGCCATGCTGCTGACGACCTGTCTGTCCTTTGCCCTGGATGGGGCTCTGGACAGGTTTGCCGCTCTGGGCAGAGCCATCGGCGTGGCGAATGAGAGGACATCTGACGAGGATGCGGGCCGTGCCTTTATTGAGGCGATGGGCGAGCTTTGCAGGACCTGCGAGGTGCCGACCCTGGAGGCTTACGGTGTGGACCGGGAGGCCTTTATGGCTGCCTGCGGCAAGATGGCCCAGGATGCCAAAGACAGCGGCAGTCCCGCCAATACCATGAAGGAAGTGTCTGTGGAGGACATGATCAGGCTGTATCAGCAGCTTTGGGATTAAGAAGGAGTTTAAGAGCCCATGGGTGAAAAGGGTCAGTACAAGACCAGGCAGCGGGAGGAAATGCTCACCTATCTGGCCTCTGTGAAGGGGAAACATTTCACGGCGGCGGATATCTGCAGTCATTTCAAGAAGATCGGCAAGCCGATCGGCACGACGACGGTCTACCGTCAGCTGGACCGGATGGTCGAGGAAGGTCTGGTCAACAAGTATTTTATCGATGAGAACAGCAGTGCATGCTTTGAGTTTATCGACGCGGAGAACTGCTGCCATCAGCCGGCCTGTTATCACTGCAAATGTGAGAAGTGCGGGCGGCTGATCCATATGGATTGTCATGAGATCACCGAGCTGCAGGAGCATCTGATGCAGCATCATCATTTCATGATCGATCCCATGAGAACTGTTTTTTACGGTATATGTGAGGCTTGTTTGAGTGATGAATCCAAGTGAAGCAGCGGTGGAGATGGGTAATATAGCCGTCTGGCAGTTTTGTATGTGTGCCGGGATCCTTCTCCTGGCCGTGACGGTGGCGGTCTGTATCCGGAAATTTATAAGGCATGAGTCCTTCCTGAAGGCAGCGGTGGGCCTGCTTACAGCGGCCATGATCGTCTTCTGGCTGCCTCTGGATCTGGCCCAGTCGTCGCCGGCCATCGCCTTTTTAAGGTCGGTGTCCAACAGTATCGGCGTCTTTGTCCTGGCGCCGCTGATCCGGGATTATCAGGAGGTTCTGAACCCTGATTTTCTGGGGGGTCTTTATTTCTGGTACCAGTTCTTTTCCGGCGTTTTCTTTGTGGTGGCGCCGCTGCTGACCTTTGGTATTGTCCTGACCTATTTTTCGGGCATTGTCCAGAGATTTATGCTGTGGGCCTGCGGGAAGCGGGATCTTTATGTCTTCTCGGATCTGACGGAGCGGTCCCTGGCCATTGCCAGGTCTATCGATACCTCCAAGGCCAGGAGGCACCGGAAAATCCTTTTTGTCTTCTGCAACATCAGCAAGGAGGAGCGTTTCGAGGACATCAATGCGGAGGCCAGGGCCCTGGGGGCAGTCATGCTGACTAAGCCTATGAGTCTGCTTTCCCTGAAGGTGAAGGGCAACCAGATCTCTTATTTTGAAATATCTGACAACAGTGACGATAACGTGGAGAACACCATCGCCATGGTGGAGAGTCAGCAGAAGATCAATCCCGACAAGACGGCGCGGGAGTCTGTCTGGATCTACTGTTATTCCACGGACGATGAGGCGGAGATGCTGATCGACGCCCAGAACAGTGATGGTCTGCGGGTGATCCTGGTCAATGAGTTCAGGGACGCCGTTTATCAGATGCTGTTCCGGTACCCTGTCTACGGCGGTATCCGGACGGACCTGGGCAGGTGCTGCAGTGAAACGGGTGACCGGAGTCTGCCTGACGCCCCGGAGAATATCATCCATCTGATGGTGCTGGGCGGCGGCCAGACGGGCCTGAATTTCCTGAAGGCGGCCATCTGGTACGGGCAGATGATGGGCTGGTCCCTGAAGATCACCCTGGTTGACCGGGAAGGCGAGAAGATCAAAAAACGTCTGGCCATGGAGTGCCCCGACCTGTCCTTTGAGGGGCAGGGCAGGGACTATGACATCTCCATTGTCCAGCAGAATATTTTCAGCAGTGATTTTGTGACCTATCTGGATAAGACGCCGGATGTCAGCTACTGTGTCTGTGCCCTGAAGGACGATGAGGACAATATCCGGATCGGTCTTTTCATGCGCCGTTATTATTATCAGTACCGGCCGGAAAACCAGCCCCTGATCTTCGTACGTATCCGCAGTGACCGTAAGTTTAAGGCGGTCTGGCAGATGCATGTGGACGCCAAGGAGCTTAAGCCCAAGGGGAAGAAGAAGCTGTATTACCGGCTGATCCCCTTCGGCAACATGGGCAGCAGCTTCACTGATGCAGACAATACCTCCATGATTGAGGAGTTCCTCGGTATGGGCGTTCATTGTCATTACTACGGTCTCACAGACGGGACGGATGCCGGGCGGCTGAGCGGCGCCCTGAATGACTATTACAGGCTGCAGGGGAATCGTATGTCCAGTATTGCCAGCGGCATGCATATCAAGAGCCGGCTCTGGGAGCTGGGCTTTGGGATCTGTGAGAAGGATGAGGACAGCGAAGCCTGTGACCTGACCGGTATACAGGCGAAGGTGGCAGAGAGCATCAAGGCACCCCGCAATGCGCTGGCGGACCTGGAGCATGAGCGCTGGATGGCCTATCAGCGTGTGGAGGGCTGGCGTCTGCCGCGGACGGCCGGCGGGCCTGTGCATCCGGATGAGGCGCTGGTGACCGATATCGGCGAGGCCTACAGCCACTATCTGAATCAGTTTAAAAATCAGAATTATCTGATGAAACAGCATCCGGCCCTGGTCCCGGCCTCCGGGGGCGGCGAAAGGGGTCTTCTGAACCAGGTCAGGCAGGAAATGAAAAAACGCAGCGGCGATGTCTTTGATCCCAATTACTGGGACAATGACCTGAAGCTGATCGATTACATGTACCAGATCGTCACCGGCAGCTGGTGTAAGGGCATCCCGGTCAGTGTCAAGGGCATGGTCTTTGAGGCCGGTCAGCTGCAGATCCTTCCGCTGACGGACCTGCTGACGGTCTGTCTCAAAAAGTATGACAGGGCCGTATCGGATGAGGATATACAGATCCTGCGGGAGAAGATCCGTCAGTGCGCCGGCGGCATCTTAAACAACCGTTTTAAGACCTTTGACGCGGAGGATAAGAAGGCGGCGCTCACGGCCCTGAAGCGGGTCGCCATGGATGAACTTGAAAATACAGAGGATTATACCCGTGCCCTGAAGGCGATGGGAGGAGAAGGAGACTGACAATGACGGAACTTGAAAAGCTGGACCTTCTTAAAGATTATTTAAAGTCACTTGGCAGCGTGGCCGTGGCCTATTCCAGCGGGGTGGATTCCACCTTTCTGCTGAAGGCGGCCCGCGATGTTCTGGGCGATAAGGCTATGGCCATCACGGCCTACTCGGGCCTTTTTCCCCATCACGAGCTGGAGGAATCCAAAAGGTTCTGCGCCGGGCAGGGCATCCGCCAGATCATCTTTGACCCGGAGGAAATGTCCATCGAGGGTTTTGCCCAGAATCCGCCGGACAGATGCTACATCTGCAAAAAGGCCCTGTTTTCAAAGATCAAAAGCATTGCCGCGGAAAACGGCATGGCCTATGTGGCCGAAGGCTCCAATATGGACGATATGGGCGACTACCGGCCGGGTATGCGGGCCATTGCCGAGCTTGAGATCACCAGTCCCCTGAGGCAGGCAAAGCTGACCAAGGCGGAGATCCGCAGTCTGTCGCATCAGATGGGGCTGAAGACCTGGTCCAAGCCTTCCTACGCCTGTCTGGCTTCCCGGTTTGCCTACGGGGAAACTATCACGAAGGAGAAGCTGGCCATGGTGGAGCAGGCGGAGAGCTTTCTGACCTCTCTGGGCTTTGGCCAGATGCGGGTGCGGATCCACGGCATGATGGCCAGGATCGAGCTGCTGCCCGAGGAGATGCCCCGCTTTTTTGAGGGCAGTATCCGGGCTCAGGTGCAGGACCGTCTGTCGGAGCTTGGCTTCAGCTATGTGACCCTGGATCTGAAGGGTTACCGGACCGGAAGCATGAATGAAGTCCTGTGATTTTTTTTGCCAGATGGTAGAAACAAGGTTCTAAGTGTGATATAATTTTATAATGCTATGCAAAGAAAGGACTATCATATGTTGAACGAAAAAAAGATACGCTGGATGACCAGAGCCTCCATCTATGAAAAGTATGACGGACGTGAGGATCTTCGGCATAATGATTATTTCCTGAGTGATTATGTCCGCTTCGGGACCCTGAGAAATCTGGTAGGTGTGACACTGGCTTACCTGTTCATTCTGGGCATCGTCGCGCTTTACAATCTTGACTCGATCCTGACCATGGCGGCGAATCTCAAGCTGGGTCTTCTGATCAGGGAGATCGTCCTGATCTATGTGGTCCTGCTGCTGATCTATGCCGGTATCAGTATCATCTTTTACGCCTGGCAATACCAGTCGGGCAAGGGGCGGGTCAGGAAATACTACCGCATGCTTAAGCTGATTGAAAAGTACGAACAGGAGGAGAAGTGATGGAATCATTATTAGTACTCCGGGAGAAGGCTGTCCGTTTCGCCAATGAATACGAGACATGGTTTGTCATCCTGGGCAAGTTTATCGGTATGATGTTCGTCTTCACTTATATTAACAGCGGAATGGGCTATTTCGGCATGCTTAACTCCATGCCGGTCAATGTGCTGCTTTCCCTGATCTGCTCAATCATTCCGGGCACCTACGCGGTCCTGATCTCAGCGCTGCTGATCCTGGCCCATCTGTATAAGCTGTCCCTTCTGCTGACTTTGCTTGCGGCAGTGGTCATGCTGATCATCTATTTCCTGTTTCTCAGGTTTTCACCCGGTCAGGTGGCGGCCATTCTGGCGGCTCCGGTACTCATGCATTATCATATGGAGTACGCGCTGCCCATTTTCCTGGGTCTCTTCCTGACGCCTTACGCGGCTGTGCCCGCGGCGGCAGGTATTTTCATGGCCAGGTTCATCCACTATACGGTGGATGCCGCATCTATTACCGGTCCCGGGATCACCACGGACCTGACCGCGATCCTTGCGGCGGTTCAGCAGATTTTCGGTAATCTTGCCGCTGACCGTGAGATCTGGGTTTATGTGGTGGCTGTGATCGTGACGGCGGCTGTGGTTTTCCTGATCAGGCAGTTTTCCTTCGATTATGTCTGGTACGCGGCCATCGGCGCGGGTGCCATTGTGGAGATCATTTTCGTGCTGATCTCTGCGGCTTTCCTGAGGGTAGAGCTTTCTCTGGCTGCTGTGGTCATCAGTATCGTGATCGGTGCGGTGGCGGCTGCTGTGGCGCAGTTCTTCCGCTGTACGGTGGATTATTCCCGAAAGGCCTATGTCCAGTTTGAGGATGACGACTATTACTACTATGTCAAGGCTGTCCCCAAGTATGTGTCCTTCGGTGACGGCAGAGAGGATGCCGGTGAGGAAGCGGCAGAGGCTTTTGAGAATGAGGAAGAGGATATCCTGAGCAGTGCCTTCGAGCAGATCATGTCCGGCGGCGACGGTGAGGATTCTTCGGAGAAATAGTTTTCTTCAGTATATCAGTAAGGAAGGAAAGGAGTGAAATGATATGAGCAATATGTTCAGAACCCTTGTCAACTGGCTGCCAAGGTCATTTCACGCGGGCAATATCATTGAAATCCTGATCCTGACCTTCCTGATCTACCAGCTGCTGCAGTGGGTCAAAAACACCCGGGCCTGGACTTTACTTAAGGGTATCGTTGTGGTCCTGATCTTTGTCCTTCTGACCTATTTCCTGGATCTGACCACCCTGAAGTGGCTGATCGGGCGTATGGGCGGTGTGCTTCTGACCATCGTTGTCATTCTGTTCCAGCCTGAACTGAGGCGGGCCCTGGAGCAGCTGGGCAGGAAAAATATCATTTTTTCCTTCTTTAATTCTTCGTCCTCTTCCAAGGAGGAGGATGTGCGGAGTGTGGAAAAGATCCGCAATGAGATCATCAAGGCTGTCTATGAAATGAGCAAGGTCAGAACCGGTGCCCTGATCGTTATGGAGCGGGATGTGCTCCTGAATGAGTATGAGCGGACGGGCATCGAGGTGGACGCGCTGATCTCCAGCCAGCTTTTGATCAATATTTTTGAAAAGAACACGCCGCTTCATGACGGCGCAGTCTTTATCCGTGACCGCAGGGTGGTGGCGGCAACCTGCTATCTGCCCCTGTCTGACAACATGTCTCTGAGTAAGAATCTCGGTACCAGGCACCGGGCGGCGCTGGGAATCAGTGAAGTCTCGGATTCCATGACCATCGTGGTATCGGAGGAGACCGGCAATGTGTCTGTCGCGGAATACGGAAAACTGACGGTCAATGTGACCCAGGAGGAACTCAGGAAGAAATTGACGGATCTGCTGCCATCGGCGGAAGAGGGCAGACGGCGGATTCTGAGAGGTATGATCAGAAATGAAAGAAAAACTGACGAATAATTTCAGTCTGAAAGTCCTTTCACTTGTGCTGGCAGTGCTGCTCTGGATCCTGATCCTGAGTATCGAGGATCCGACGACGACCAAGGATTTTTCAGATATACCGGTGACGGAGGTCAACGGCGACCAGATCACTGAGGCGGGCAAGGCCTACAGCTATACGGACGGGGATACGGTCCGTGTCCGTGTGGAGGGCAGGTCCTCCATCGTCAATTCTCTGACCAAGGAGGATTTTCTGGCTGTGGCGGATCTTTCGACCATCTCCATTACGGGCGCTGTGGCCGTGGATGTCTCCTGTCCCAAGTATCCCAGTCTGGCGGTTTCCGCCATCGGGACCAGCACTGTGATCAAGGTGGATATAGAGGATATGAGTGAGAAGGCCCTGAATGTCCGTGTGATCACGGAGGGCAGGGTGGCTTCCGGTAAATTTATAGGCACAGGCGTGGCGACGCCGAATCTGGTCACGGTTTCCGGACCGGCGTCTCTGGTACGCAGCGTCAAGGAGGCTGTGGTCTATGTCAGCGTGAATGAGTACACGGTGACGGATATCCGGACCAATGCGACCTTGACTTTGCTTGACGGTGACGGCAATGAACTGACGGCCTCGACCCTGAACATCTCGGAGTCTTCCATTGAGGTGCAGGTGCCGATCTACAATACCAAGACGGTGCCCATCGACTTTGAGGTGGAGGGTGATGTGGCTGAGGGCTACACCCTGGTTTCCGCGGCCTTTGAGCCAAAGGAGGCGGAGCTGGCCGGTGATTCCCAGGCGCTGGCCCAGATCGATGTGCTGAACCTGACCAATTATGACCTGTCCGGCAAGAATGCCAGCCTGGAGGATTCCATGGCCATTTCCGGTCTGGTGGCGGATTCCCTGCCTGAGGGAGTCGTACTGGCCAATCCCGACGCCATGATCGCCATTGCGGTGACCATTGAGCCTGTCCGGGAGCAGTCCTTTGATTTCCCGATCTCGAAGGTTCAGGTTGAAAACGGGTCTAAGGACCTGACCTATTCCCTGACCTCCGACTCGCTGACCCGGTCCTTATCGGTTCCGGTAAGCGGTGCCGAGAGTCTGGTGAATGCGCTGACGGCGGATGACATTCAGGTGGTTGTCGATGTCGGCGGCTATTCGGATGGTGAATATGAGCTGCCCGCGGAGATCACGCTGCCGGACGGTCTGACCTTACAGGAGGACGTGTTCGTGGATGTGACGGTTTCAGGCGGCGATGATGAAGAATAAAATATTATTTGGAGGCTGACATGATTAGTGAAGAAGTAGTTGTAAGAGGAACGACAGGCCTGCATCTGGCCGGTGATCTTTGCCGTGAGGCTAAAAAATTCAGGTCTTCCATTACCATTGATTATAAGGACAATACCGCGAATGCCAAGAGTGTCCTGAGTGTGATCGCCACCGGTATGGAGCAGGGTGAGGCTGTCACTCTGATCTGCGAAGGACCGGATGAGAAGGAAGCGGCTGAGGAGATCCGCAAGGTTCTGGAGCGTATCTGATAATTTTTCGCGGCCCTTCGGTTTTTTACGCAGAAGCTTGACAGACTTTCGCAGAATGGTTAGAATAGACTTTAACACGCTGACGTGATGCGTGAATACCAGAATAACAGAAAAGGGTGTTGCTTTAAAATGTTGAATTACCAGAAATACAGGCGTGTACCGGTCAT
>CADAIF010000053.1 GCA_902787905.1 uncultured Lachnospiraceae bacterium | reverse complement strand
ACACCTCTGGTGTCCCGCATGCCGCGGCCCACAATGGCGATCAGGGCCAGGCTGGATTCCAGGTCCACCAGGTCCGGATGGACTGCGCGGTGGATACCGGAGATGACCTGCTGTTCCTTGGGTTCAAACTCCGGCTGATGCACGAAGATGGTCATGGTATCGATGCCGGAGGGCATGTGCTCGAAGGACAGCTCATTGTCCTCGAAAACCTGCAGGACCTTGCGCCCGAAGCCGATCTCCGCGTTCATCATATCCTTTTCTATATTAATAGAAGCAAAGCCCTTCTTGCCGGCAATACCGGTGATGGTGTATTTGGGCCTGCGGCAGGTACTCTCCACGATCAGGGTACCGCCCTCCTCCGGGTGGTTGGTGTTTCTGATATTGATGGGGATACCCTCGGACCTGACCGGGAAGATGGCGTCCTCATGCAGAACGGACGCGCCCATATAGGCCAGCTCCCGCAGCTCCTTGTAGGTAATGGTCTCGATCCGCTCCGGATTCTTCACGATCCTGGGATCCGCGATCAGGAAGCCGGAAACATCTGTCCAGTTCTCGTAAAGATCCGCATGGACCGCCCTGGAGACGATGGAACCGGTGATATCGGAACCGCCTCTGGAGAAGGTGGTGATGATCCCGTCGTCCTGCATGCCGTAAAAGCCCGGAATGACGGCGTAGTCCACATCCTTCAGCCTGGAAGCCAGGATCAGATCCGTTTTCTCCGGCTCGAAATTGCCGCTCTCATCAAAACGGATCACGGTGGCAGCGTCCACAAACTCAAAGCCCAGATAGGCGGCCAGGACGATACCGTTGAGATATTCTCCCCTGGAGGCCGCGTAATTCCTGCCGGCTTTCAGCTGGAACTGTTCCCTGATGGTCTCAAATTCGCCGGTCAGGTCCAGGTCCATATCCAGTCCGCGGATGATCTCATCATAACGGGCACGGATGTCCGCCAGAACCCCGGTAAAATCCTCCTCCGCCTCTGCCAGATCATAGCAGGCGTAAAGCATGTCGGTCACCTTGGTGTCGCCGTCAAAACGTTTGCCCGGCGCTGAAGGCACCACATACCTTCTGTGGGGATCCGCATGGATGATATCCGCAACTTTTTTAAACTGGTCGGCACTGGCCAGAGAACTGCCGCCGAATTTAACCACGATCTTCATTGATCTTTCCTCCGTTGTCTTTCGCTTTCTATTTCAGTTTAAAATCATTCAAAGAAATACCTATCAACTAAAATACACTATTTCCGCATGATTGACAATTCATTCTTGCTTTTTTTCACTATTATTTAAATTGCCGCTGGCATTTGTCCTTCTATATGATACAATGAAATCTGTTGACGACCCCGGCCCGAAAGATGCTTTTTCCGGGGCTTTAACCTGACCTTTAAGGAGATTATCTTTGACTTCGCGAAACAATTCTCTGCGGGGCAGCCTTTTGCTTTTGCTGACCGCTTTCATATGGGGCATTGCCTTTGTCGCCCAGAGCGTCGGCATGACCTATGTCGGCCCCCTGACCTTTGTCGCCGTCCGCAACCTCTTAAGCGCAGCGGTCATCCTGGCCCTCCTGCCCTTCCTGGACAAGGTCCGGAAGGTTCCGGAAAAGAAGGGCCTTGCCGGGCATTTTAAGGATAAAAACCTGCTCGTCGGCGGCCTTCTGTGCGGCCTTTTCCTGGCCGTGGCCAGCACCTTCCAGCAGACAGGGATCCTTTACACCAGCGTAGGCAAGGCCGGCTTCATCACCGCCCTTTACATCCTCCTGGTCCCCATCGCAGGCATCTTTCTGGGCAGAAGGCTGCGCCCCCTGATCCTGGCCGGCGTCGCCCTGGCCGTCATCGGCCTCTATCTTCTGTGCATGACTGACAGCCTGACCCTGAACATCGGGGATCTGCTCCTGCTTCTGTGCGCCCTCTTTTTCACCTTCCAGATCATGCTGGTGGACCGCTATTCGCCCATCGTGGACGGGGTACGCCTGTCCCTGATCCAGTTTGTGGTCTGCGCCGTCTTCTGCGGCATCCCGGCCCTGATCTTCGAGCACCCGGATCTTGCCGCCATCCTGGCGGCCTGGCAGCCCATCCTCTATGCCGGCGTCCTTTCAGGTGCCGTGGGCTATACGCTGCAGATCATCGCACAGAAAAATACGGATCCCGTCATCGCTTCACTGCTGATGAGTCTGGAATCCGTATTCTCCGTACTGGCCGGCTGGGTCCTTCTGGGCCAGCGCCTCTCGGCCAGAGAGCTGGCCGGCTGCGCCCTTATGTTCACCGCCATCATCCTGGCCCAGCTGCCTGAGCGAAAGGCCAAAAAAGAAGGCTGATCTGTTTCTTACAGATTGCGGACGGAAAGTGCCCGCACGGCATTCAGCACCGCGATGACCATCACGCCCACATCCGCGAAAATAGCCATCCACATGTTGGCCATGCCAAGGGCTCCCAGCAGCAGGCAAAGGAGCTTGACCCCTATGGCAAAACCGATATTTTCATAAACGATCCGCATACACTTCCTGGCAATTCTGATCGCCTTGGCGATCTTCAGCGGGTCGTCGTCCATCAGGACAATATCCGCGGCCTCGATGGCCGCGTCGGACCCCAGAGCGCCCATGGCGATACCCACATCCGCTCTTGACAGGACCGGGGCGTCATTGATGCCGTCTCCCGCGAAGGCCAGTTTATGACGGCCGTCGCTCTCCTTCAGCATCTCTTCCACCAGCTTCACCTTATCTCCCGGCAGCAGCTCACTGTGCACCTCACCGAGCCCTAAATCCGCTGCCACAGTATCCGCCACACGTTTAGTATCACCGGTCAGCATGACCGTACGGGAAACCCCGGCCCGCTTCAGGGCAGAGACAGNNNNACAGCCTCCGCCGCATGGGGCTTTAAAAGGTCGGCGATCAGGATATGACCGGCATAGGCCCCGTCCACAGCCATGTGCACCACTGTACCCACGCTGTGACAGTCCATATAGTCAATGCCCAGCATGGTCATCAGCTTACTGTTTCCGGCAGCCACCTCGTGGCCGTCCACCCGTGCCGTCACGCCCTTGCCGCTGAACTCCTTCACATCCGACACTCTGCTGCTGTCGATCTCCCTGCCCCAGGCCCGCTGCAGGCTCAGGCTGATGGGATGGCAGGAATAGGACTCGGCCAGAGCCGCAAACTCCAGCAGCCGGTCGGTCTCCATACGGCTGTGATGAATGCCGCTGACCTCAAAAACGCCCTGGGTCATGGTTCCGGTCTTGTCAAAGACCACCGTCGACACCTTGGACAGGGTCTCCAGATAATTGGAACCCTTGATCAGGATACCGGCATTGCCTGCCCCGCCGATCCCGGCGAAAAAGGTCAGAGGAATACTGATGACCAGCGCGCAGGGACAGCTGATGACCAGGAAGGTCAGGGCCCTGAAGATCCAGTCGCTCCACTCCGGTGCCGTATGCAGGGCAAACATGCGGATGAGGGGCGGCAGCAGAGCCAGAGCCAGCGCACCGTAGCAGACGGCCGGTGTATAATATCTGGCAAATTTCGTGATAAAATTCTCGGACTTTGACTTTAAAGAGCTGGCGTTTTCCACCATATCCAGGATTTTTGAGACCGTTGAGTCCCCGAATTCCTTTGTGGTTTCCACCTTCAGCAGACCGGTCATGTTGATGCAGCCGCTGATCACCTCACTGCCGCAGCTCACATCCCGGGGTACGCTTTCACCCGTCAGCGCCACCGTATTCAGGGTGCTGCTGCCGGAGACCACCACGCCGTCGATGGGTACCTTCTCACCGGGCCGGATCACAATGACCGTGCCCACCTCCACATCATCCGGATCGACCTGGGTCAGCTCCCCGTCTTCCTCCACATTGGCATAGTCCGGCCGGATATCCATCAGCTCGGTGATGTTTTTCCGGCTCCTGCCCACGGCGATGCTCTGGAAGAGCTCACCGATCTGATAAAAGAGCATAACGGCCACGCCTTCCACATATTCTCCCAGACAGATGGCGCCGACGGTAGCCACCGCCATCAGGAAGTTTTCATCGAACACCTGCCTTTTCAAGATGCCCTTGACGGCCTTTCGCAAAATGTCATGGCCGATGATCAGGTAGGGGACCATGAAAAGGGCCGCCCGCAGCAGGCCCTCAAGGGGCAGCAGGGCCAGACAGATCAAAAGGCCCGTGCTGATCAGGATCCGGATCAGCACTTTTTTCTGTTTCTTATTCATAACACATCTCCCGTAAAGCAAAAGGCCGCAGGTGCCTTCATGAAAGGTCCCGCAGCCCGCCGTTTCGCTTTAATAACTAAAAATAGATCTCGCACTCGTCCTCGACGATCCTGCAGTTTTCAAGAACCCTGGGCATGACCTCAGAGGGATCCGCCCCATCCTCAAACTCGACCTTCATTTTCAGGGTCATGAAGTTGACCACCGCAGCCTTGACACCCTCCGTCTTTTTCGCGGCTTCCTCCATTTTATTGGCACAGTTGGCACAGTCTACTTCAATCTTATAAGTCTTTTTCATAACCTGGTCACTCCCTTTTACATATGTTCAAATATTCATATGACAATTACAGTATAGCACCTTACCGGCCATTGTCAATACAAAGCCTTAAATTTCTCAAAAAGATTTTCACCCTTTTCAGCCCGGACATACTGCCCGTTCAGGGCATAGGAGACGAGGGTATCGCCCACATATTCCAGGCGCAGAGAAAAGAAGGGGGCGTCATGCTGCATCAGCCAGAAAAAGATCTTATCCCCTTCCCAGATCTGAAGGTCAAAAACCGCCTGCATATCCAGCCATTCCAGGTCCCCCTCGTCGCAGCTGATCATGTCTCCCTCCCAGTCATAGGCGGAATACAGATGCATATACTCCGTCTCGTAGCGGTCGGTGATAAAGGTGATGATGCCCCGGAAACGGTAGTCCTTCAGGGTCAGGCCGGTCTCCTCCTTCACCTCGCGGAGCAGACAGTCCTCCGGGCTCTCCTTGTCCTCAAACTTGCCGCCGACGCCGATCCATTTATCCTTATTGATATCCTTCTCCTTCTTGGTCCGGTGCAGCATCAGATAGCGGCCCTCTTTTTCCATATAACATAAAGTGGTCAGAAACATCTTTACCTCCTCCTGCATTTAAAACGCAGACAGGGCACGGCCTTTCCGGGCCGTGCCCTCAGATACTTACATAAAATATTTCATAAGCAGCTGGTAACCGATGGCCAGGGCGATGCCCGCGCCAAAGGCGATCAGGGTGTAGAAGAGGGCCTGATTCCTGTCCTTACTGTCGGAGAGGATCACGCACTCCGCCCGATTGCTGCTGCTCGCCTTGAAATAGCGGACCTTCAGCTCCGTTCCCCTCGGGAAAAGGCCGATGGCCTCCGGCTGGGTGTTAAAACGCCTCTTGGAATAACAGAAGCAGCGCTTACCGCCCTTCTGCGTCCTGTACATGAAACGGACACACCAGTACAGGTCCTTTTCCTTTTCATCCCTGGCCGGCGCCTTTTCATAGCCGTCCACCACGGCGTCCACCGTCGTCCCCCGCAGATAGATCTCCCAGAAGGTGTAGCAGAGGAAGAGGACCACCAGCAGGATCAGCAGATTTGTAGAATTAAAAACCATTGACATTGCTAAAAACTCACTTTCTCAGTAGATTTGGTTCAGGTCTCGATCACGGTACCCGTCATCAGGGGATGGATCTCCCGAAGCTCCCGGTTCAGGATATCCAGCGCCTTGTCCCCGGTGCAGTGGCCGGTGTAATAGACCGCGTCCGGCAGATGATGCGCCAGATAGAGGATCACGTCCTCCGGCAGGGTCTCCCCGGTTCTGGGGCTGTACAGATGAAAACCGCCGATGACGATGTCCGGTCTGACCGGACAGGCACCGATGATATTCAGAACGCCCTTGTGGCCGCAGCCCATCAGCAGAACGGTCTTGTCCGCCGTGATCACCAGGTGCTGCTCATGAATGAAATCATCCCGGGACAGATCTTCCTTTAAAAGATTCTTATTGGTCTCGTAGACCTCGCCCTCTACGTGGCTGTAGATCTCCAGCTCATCGTCCAGTCTGATGCCGCCGTTAAGCAGATGTACCTGGGGATGATGCGCCAGATCCTTATTCAGGCCGATATAGACCGGCCCGGTCTTTTTATTGGAATAATGATCGGCAAAGGCCTTCTCCTGCAGATAGATATCCGCGTGGTCGTTGATGGCCAGGAAGGCGTCCAGACCGCCGCCGTGATCGTCGTGTCCATGGGAGATCACAACGGTGTCCACCAGGGACAGGTCGATCCCCAGCTGCTGCGCATTTTTAATAAACAGGTCTGTGGTGCCCACATCAAAAAGCAGCCTGTGTTTTTCCGTTTCCACATAAATACTGAGACCATGTTCCGCGGGCAGACCGCAGGCAGATGTATCCTCAACCAACGTCGTCAGACGCATATTAAACTCCTCCTTCTCCGGTATAATGACCCTTTGCGCATTGTCCTTTCATTTTATCACACAAAGCAGGATTTAGACAGACGGATTGAGAATATTTCTCCCTGCTCTTTCTATTTTTTTCATTCTGTGATAGAATAAATAAGACTACATAGGAAGGGACGGTGCGGAACATGAAAATGCAGGAATCGCCTGAAGATTACCTGGAGGCTATATATATGCTTTCCCTGAAGCAGCAGGAGGTCCGGTCGATCGACATCGCCAGGCACCTGGGCTATTCCAAACCCAGCGTCAGTGTCGCCATGAAAAGGCTTCGCGAAAACGGCTTTGTCCTGATGGACGACAACGGCTTTCTGACTCTGACTCCGGAAGGACGGGCCATTGCGACCAGAGTCTATGAGCGCCATGAGGTCATCTCCCGTTACCTGATCTCGATCGGCATCAATGAGGAGACCGCACAGAAGGACGCCTGCAGAATGGAGCACGTGATCAGCGAGGAAACCTTCCAGAAGATCAAGGAGCTCTATAAGCAGACCCAGGTCGCCGCAGACAGCGTCAACCACAGGGGAACACGTTTATAGCATGACCTGCTTTTACAGCACATAAAATGAGGATGCCTCAAAGGTCTTGAATGACTTTTGAGGCATCCTTTTTTTTATATACCTTCAGAACCCTGATGATTCCCTGAAATTACACAGCGTGCTCGAGCAGAATGCCCTCCAGAGCGGAACCGCTGCTGGTGTGGCTTCTGACGACCTTGATGTTTTTCCGGTTCGCCTCATCCACGGCGCACCTGATCATCTTATGCGAAACGGTGCTGGTGAAGAGGATGCACAGGTCCGGTCACAGCGCTGCCTTACGCCGGTTTCCGGCCGGGGCAGTACTCAAAGTGCCCCGGACCGTCACCGGTATAGTGAGTTAAGAAACAGGCGGAATTAAAAAGCTGCAAGCTGAGCGCCCAGAGCCTTCAGCTTATCTTCAGCATCGGCATCCGGCTCGTTGCACCAGATCGCGTCCTCGCCGCCGCAGACAGTCGCGCCGGCTTTTTCCATACGCTCGACCCAGTCACGCATCCACTGGCCGTCTCCCCAGCCGTAGGAGCCGAACAGGCCGATCTTCTTGCCGGCAGCAAAGCCCTCTACAGCGATGACAAAATCTTCCATAACGGATTCCTCAAGAACCTCGTCACCCATTGCAGGGCATCCCAGAGCAAATACAGGGCAGTCCTTCAGTTCATCTGCTGAAAAGTTTTCAACATTCACTTCCCTGACGTCCTTGCCGGCGTCCTTGATCGCATTTGTCAGAATGTCTGCGCCGGCCTGAGTATTGCCGGTACCACTCCAGTAAGCAACGATGATTTCCATTGTTTTTTCCTCCTTAGATCAGGTTATTCATGTATTGCTGAAGCTGCCGTTTAATGCGGCAGCGGTCTGCCTTAAAAATAATTTCCTTTCCGGATCAGCCTTTTTTAAGATTGCCCGGCGGTACTGTCTGACCGGATCGAAGCCGGCGCCGCTGCGGATCAGATCCATCGCGTACTTTCTGACGTTGGCATAGCGGCGGAAGGTCAGACGGGCTTCCTTTTCATTTTCATAAACCTTCCAGTAACCGGAGCAGAGATAATTGCGGCCGTTATTTTCGATAAAGCCCCGGACATCGCCCAGGGGATATCCCAGGAAAATGCCCATCTCGTGAGGGAATACGGCGGCCTGGGTCCTGTAGGCCCGGAAATGCGAAGCCAGAAGGGCCAGCATGTGGTCCATGTCCATATCCTTGCTGTAGCCATAGCTGCAGATAAAATCACGGTTGGCCGGATCCTGAAGGAGCGGCAGCAGATCTTCCTCCCTGAAGAGGAACCAGACCTGACGGTCGGTCGTATGATCCAGACATCTGGCCTTCAGGCCGGTGGCATCGATCAGACTCTTAAGCACTCTGGCGTGCTGACGGTCCACGGTCAGAAGATTTGACGGTTTGATCCCGAAGATCACGGGGGCGCATTGCTGGGCCGCTGCCTGATAGACATCGCGGACCAGTTTGTTCTGCCAGGTCGTTTCCATGGCCAGTATACCTCCTGCGGATAACTGTAATGGTTAGATAAAGCTAACCTTGTAGGGTCATTCTACCAGTTAAAGAAGCAAAATGCAAGGGTTGTAATGAGAATGATTTTCATTATTAATAAAATACGAAACATTTTCGTAAGACCCTGCACGGATTCTGCCTGAACACAGAAAGACAGGTCATCACCTGAAGGTGATCACCTGTCTTTCTGTGTACGAATATTAATGCTATATCTTCCGGGAGGAATCCGCCTGTCTCCGGCCGATCCAAATGATAGAGAGCATCTCTGGTTAGCAGTTACTAACCTTGTGAACTTATAGTATCACAGTTCGGTGAAGAATGCAAGTACTTTTTTGAAAATGGCTCTCATTTTCTTTCATAGTCCCTTTAAGGCCTGTTACTGCAAGATCCTGACCTCCAGGATCTCATCCGTCTGGCAGCCCTTCCGCTGCAGACCGGTCCGGAGCAGATGCATCCATTCGGACTGGTCAAAGGTAATGACGCCCTGATGTTTCAGGGTAACCTCACAGCCGCTGCCCGGTCCCTTTTCCAGCGTATGGGGTTTCAGTGAAGCCGACTTGAGGACACCGATATCCATCAGTGTATTGACCATACGATAGACGGTGGCCATGCCGATCTTCGGATCCTTCTGGATCGCCTGATAATAGATTTCCTTACAGCTGGCGCATTCATGCTCAAAGATGATGTCCAGGATGAGTTCCCGCTGTTTGGTCACACGAAAACCGCTCCTCCGAAGCTGTCGCAGGATATGATCTTTCTCATGGCTGACTCGGCGATACTGTTCATTGTCCTTCAGTGCGTTCATTCATTGTCCCCCTTGCAAATGATAGCCAGTATCATTTACAGAACCATTATAAGCAGAACGGCAGGTTAAAGTCAACTAACTTTTAGCCATGTCGCTTTTATAGCGCAAAAAAACCGCGGTCACGGCACAGGATCCTTTAAGATCCGCCGTGATCGCGGCTGCGTTACTTTGCCCTCATGGTTAGGGGCTGTCTTTATTTGGCCTTTACCTTGGTCCAAAGCTCGGCAAACAGTTTTTTGACCTCTGTTTCCTGATAATGGAAGACCTCGTCGCCGGGATGACCCACGCGAGGCACGTAGGCATCAAGGCCGGCATAGTCCTCCGCCTGCATGGTCTCATAGACCGACTGCACCGGAGAAGAATAGCCGACATACAGGGTATTGGCGTAAGCCACATCCTCCTGCAGGAAAAAGTCGATATACTCATGGGCCAGTTCCATATTCTGGCAGTCTTTGGTGATGACGACAGCATCATACCAGAGATTGGTGCCTTCCTCCGGAGCAAAATAGCCCAGATCCTCGTTCTCGGCCATGATGTAGGCGCCGTCGCCCGAGTAGACCACAGCCAGGGCCTTGTTGCCGGAGATCATGTTATCGATAACATCGTCGCCGGCGTAGATGGGATTCATGGTATCCCGCTGCCTGAGCAGCCATTCGTAGGCTTCCCGGATCTCGCCCTCGTCATGGGTATTCATGGAATAGCCCAGAGCCTTGAGTGCGATCATGAAGGAGTCACGCTCGGAATCATACATATACAGATTGCCGGCGTATTTCTCATTCATCAGCAGATCCCAGCCATCCGCCAGGTCCGCCTCATCCACCACGGTGGTGTCATAGAGGATGCCCACATTGCCCCAGAAATAGGGAACGGAATAGACATTGCCCGGATCATAGGCCTGATTCAGAACATCCGGATTCAGCGCCTCCCTATTGCTGATGAGGCTCCAGTCCACCGGCTGCAGGTAATCCTCCCTGATCAGACGCTCGATCATATAGTCGGAGGGGATCAGCAGATCGTACTTGTCCCCGGCCAGCAGCTTGGTGTACATCATCTCATTGGATTCGAAGGTCTCATAGATGACCGTACAGTTGTATTCCTCCTCAAAGCGGGTCAGAAGCTCCGGATCCACATACTCACCGGCATTGTAGACCCTCAGTTCCCGCTTCTCAGCCTGACCGGTGCTCATCTTGCCCAGCCAGCTGACCAGCACCAGGGCCAGCACAACCACCAGGGCCACAGCGATGACCCTGCGGTTTTTCTGCCGGTCGGAGATGGAGATGCCAAGCTTGGGCATGATATTCATCAGGATCAGGATGACAGCGATCACCGCGATCACGATAGTCGACAGAGCGTTGATGGTGGGATTGATACGCTTTGTCATGTTGTAGACCACGATGGAGATATTCTTGACCCCGTTGCCCGAGACGAAGTAGGAGATGACAAAATCATCAAAGGACATCGTAAAGGACAGGAGGACGCCGGCGAAGATGCCGGGCCGGATCATGGGCAGAATGATCTTGGTCAGGGCCTGATAGGGCGTCGCCCCCAGATCCATGGCCGCATTGGCCAGGTTGGGATCCAGGCTTCGCACCTTGGGATAGACACTGGTGATCACATAGGGCGTGCAGAAGGCCACATGAGACAGCAGCATGGTCATATAGCCCTTCTGGAAGCCCAGAGAGGAGAAGAGCAGCATCCAGCCGATGGCCGTGACGATATCCGGATTCAGGATGGGGATATCATTCATGCTCAGGATGGCGTCCCTCAGGACCCTCCGGGACCTGGACAGACCGATGGCCGTCATGGTGCCCAGCACCGTTGAGATCACCGTCGCCAGGATGGCGATGGTGACAGAGACATACACAGCCGAGACGACCTCTCCGTTATTCAGCAGGGAGCTGTACCATCTCAGCGAAAAACCCGTGAACCGGGACAGAGACTTCGAAGAGTTGAAGGAGAAGATCACTGTCACCAGGATGGGCAGGTAGAAAAAGGCAAAGCAGATCGCGACGTAAAGCTTCGGCCAGATGCCCGTATACTTTCTCATGGGCACCTCCTAACCGGCCACCTGCACATCCATCTTTTTCATGAAGTGCATGGCCAGAAGAATGAGGACCGCAAGGATCAGGGATACGGCGCTGCCGAAATTCCAGTCGCCCACAGAGACGAACTGCTGCTCGATCAGGTTACCGATCAGGACATACTGTCCGCCGCCCAGGAGCTTCGGGATAACGAAGGAGGAGATGGCCATCAGGGAGACCATGACGACGCCGTTGATCACGCCGGGCATGGACAGCTTCAGGACCACCTTCCGGAAGGTCTGGAAGGGATTGGCGCCAAGGTCCATGGCCGCCTCGATCAGGGAATAATCCATCTTCCGGAGGGAGGTGTGGATCGGAATGATCATGAAGGGCATGAAGTTGCAGACCATGCCGACCAGAACCGAGAAGTTCGTGTACATCATGCTCACCGGGTCGATCCCCAGAAGCCCCAGCATGCCGTTGATGATACCGTTGTCGGAAAGCAGGTTCATCCAGGCATAGGTACGCAGGAGCATATTGATCCAGGTCGGCACAGTGACCGCCATGATCAGCATATCCTGGCTGCTTTCGGGGCACTTGGCGATAATGTAGGCCAGAGGATAACCGGCCAGCAGGCAGATCAGGGTCGTTAAAACGCCCAGCTCCAGGGACTTGATAAAGACCCGGATATAGGTCGGCTCATAGATCCTGATGAAATTATTCAGTGTAAAATTCAGCGTCTTGACTTCATTGCCGGCGTTGGTGAAGGCGTAGATGGCGATCAGGGCCAGGGGAACCAGAATGAAGATGACGCACCAGATCAGATAAGGTGTCTTCAAATGGCGGAAATGTCTCATCAGTAACTCCCCATCTGCCACATGACATGGATGTCATCGGGCGTAAATGTCAGTCCGACCTCCAGGCCGACATCAAAGAAATCGGTCGTGTGGATCAGATAGTCTCTGTGGCTGGTTGTCACTACGATCTCATAATGAACGCCCTTGAAGGTGACGCTCTTGACCACGCCGGTCAGATTGGCGTCGCCGGGGCTTACGATATCGATATCCTCCGGACGGATG
>CADAIF010000052.1 GCA_902787905.1 uncultured Lachnospiraceae bacterium | reverse complement strand
TCGGAGCCGGCCATAGGGTGGCCGCCGATAAAACGGTCCTCCATCCCAAGATCCCTGACAGCCTCGTGAATGGTCGTTTTCACACTGCCGGCGTCCGTGATGATCGCGGAGGCAGGCAGAAGGTCCTTCAGGGCGGACAGACAGGCAATATTTTGGGAGACAGGCAGGCAGAGGAAGAGGATATCGCACTCGGCAAAGGCGGCATCGATCTGATCCGTGGTCTGATTAAGGGTGCCGTCCGCCATGGCCGCCGTCAGGCTTTCCACTGAACGGTCAAAGCCGATCAGACGGTAGTCACCATGCACCCTGCGCACGGCTTTCGCAATGGAGCCTCCGATCAGGCCCAGTCCGATAAATCCAATGTTCATATGATCTGTCCTTTCTGCATGTATTATCTCGCGTCTGACTTCATCAGTCTAACATCACCGCAATAAAAAGTCAAATTTTGGGAAAAAGGCAGAATCCACAGGAGAATGCCAATATTTTATTGGTAAAATCTGTCAAAACTCTTGAAGAAAAAAGAAAATTTTAGTAGAATATAGTAGTGGGTCTTCTATGGTTTTAAACACAGCTGTTGAAGTGAACCCGGTATAAATAGTATTGGAGGACTGAACATGAAAGTTTACAAAACGCAGGATATCCGTAATGTCGTCGTCTTAGGACATGGAGGATGCGGTAAAACGACACTGGTCGAAGCTATGGCCAATGTTACAGGCGTAACTTCACGTATGGGTAAGGTCGTTGACGGCAATACCATCAGTGATTATGATAAAGAGGAAATCAAGAGAAAAATTTCAATCACAACTTCCGTCGTGCCGATCGAGTGGCGTTTCTGGAAGATCAATCTTCTGGATACTCCGGGATATATGGATTTCTGCGGCGAGGCTGAGGAAGCTCTGTCAGTAGCTGACGGCGCTATCATCGTCGTTTCCGCCAAGTCCGGTGTCGAGGCCGGTACCGAGAGAGCCTGGGCTTTCTGTGAAAAGTACGAAATCCCCAGAGTCTTCTTCGTTACCAATATTGATGATGACAATGCGGATTACGCGCATGTTATTGAGCAGCTGCGCGGCCTCTACGGCAAGAAGATCGCTCCGTTCCATCTGCCTGTCAAGGAAAACGGCAAGTTCACAGGTTATGTCAATGTCGTTAAAATGCTGGGCCGTAAGTGCACGGATAACGGCAATAAGTTTGAGGACTGTGATATCAGCGAGCTGCATCTTTCCGATGAGCTTCAGGAAGAGCTGGAGCCCTGCAGGGAGGCTCTTTTAGAGGCTGTTGCCGAGACCAGTGAAGAGTTCATGGAGCGTTACTTCGACGACGGCGGCGAGTCCTTCACTCAGGATGAGATCATCGACGCCCTCAGGCAGAGTGTCAATGAAGGCAGTGTTGTTCCGGTACAGTGCGGTTCCGGTCTCTACAACATCTCCGTTGAGAACCTGATCAAGTCCTGTGTCGAGTTCCTGCCCTCACCGATCAGGGATAATGTCAAGATCATCGGTAAAGATCCCCGTACCGATAAGGAATACAATGTGGACTATGACTCCAGGCGTGCGTTCTCCGCTTATGTCTTCAAGACGATCGTGGATCCCTTCCTGGGCCGTTACTCTCTGATCAAGGTCTGCTCCGGTGAGCTGAAGTCCGACTCTGTGATCTACAATTATGAGAGGGATACTGAGGAGAAACTGAACCGTCTTTACCTGCTTCGCGGTAAGGAAGCCATTGAGGTTCCCGAGTTGAAGGCCGGTGATATCGGTGCCATTGCCAAGCTGTCCAACACAGAGACCGGCGATACCCTTTCTCTGAAGTCTGATCCGCTGGTATTTGAGAAATTCGAACTGGATTCTCCGTACACCTACAAGCGTTATGAGGCCAAGAACAAGGGTGATATCGATAAGATCTCCCAGGGCCTGCAGAAGATGATGGAAGAGGATAAGACTCTGAAGATCTTCAATGACAAGGAGAATCGTCAGCTGCTCATCTATGGTATGGGCGACCAGCATCTGGATGTTGTTGCCAGCAAGCTGCTGGCTAAGTATAAGGTTGAGATCATTCTCTCCAAGCCGCGTGTACCTTACCGTGAGACCATCAAGAAGAAGGTCGAGGTCAGGGAGCGTTACAAGAAGCAGTCCGGCGGTCATGGCCAGTATGGTGATGTCGCTATGGAATTCGAGCCTTCAGGCGATCTTGAGACACCTTACGTCTTCGAAGAGCGCGTTGTCGGCGGTGCTGTTCCGAAGAACTACTTCCCGGCTGTTGAAAAGGGTATCCAGGAGTCCGTCGGCGCAGGTCCGCTGGCCGGTTTCCCGGTTGTGGGCGTCAAGGCGACTCTGGTCGATGGTTCCTACCATCCGGTAGACTCTTCCGAAATGGCCTTCAAGACAGCAGCCCGTCAGGCCTTCAAGGCAGCCTTTGTCAAGGCTAATCCTGTCCTTCTTGAGCCGATCGCTTCTCTCAGCGTTATCGTTCCGGATGCCTACACAGGTGATGTCATGGGTGATCTGAATAAGCGCAGGGGCCGTGTCCTGGGTATGAATCCTGTGGAAGGCAAGAAGACAGAAGTCGTTGCGGATATCCCGCTGGCTGAGCTTTACGGTTATTCGACCGACCTTCGTTCCATGACAGGCGGCCGCGGCACATTCTCCTACACCTTCGATCGTTACGAGCAGGCACCGTCTGACGTTCAGGAGAAGGTTATCGCTGAAAACGCCAACAACGAAAACGAATAAACCATTGTCTGTCAAAGTCAGACTGTGATACAATGATCGGGAGTGCTCTTTGCGGATGCAGAGGCACTTCCGTTCATTTTTTTAAGGTAAGGAGCAAGGATCGTGAAGCGAGTACCATTTGAAGTAAAAAGCGAGCACAGCCCGAAGACCTTGATGCGGCTGTGGGATAAAAAGGTCGTTCCGCTGAACAGTAAAAACCGTGGCGCTTACAGTCTTAAGAACTGTTATTTCGGCCAGGTGGACGGCGAGAACGTGGAAGTCTTTTATCATAAAGAAGGGCAGGGCATCCATATGGTGCCTCGTTTTCAGGGAACCATAAAGGGTGATATGCGCGGCAGCGTCATTTCCGGCTATATCGGCAAGGCGAAAACCACGGAAATCTTCCTGATCTTTATGATGATCGTCATGGCTGTCGTAGGCGTTATCATGCTGGTCAACCGTCAGCTGCAGCCGGGTCTGGTTCTTTTTGTCCTGGCGGCTGTCGCCGCAGTCCTTCTGTTTACCAACGGACGGGAGGATATCTTAAGGGTCGAAAAGCTTTTGAAGGATCTGGCGGCAGCGGACACATCTGCCCTTGGGGCGGAGCCGGAAAAAAAGTCTGCCTGCAAGAAAAAGCATACGGTGGCCGAGGCAGCCGCATGGCGGTCTCCGGACAGTCAGGATCAGGATGAATAATCATTGACATCGATTCTCATTATGATAGAATATCAAAATGGGAGATGTCTCCTGAATTTGATTTTAAAGCGATAAAAGCACATCAGTGTTTGTATAGAAAGGCGGTATGGTAAATTGGCAGCACCTTACAGACATAAGGAAGTAGAGGAAAAATGGCGTGAGCACTGGGAAGCTCAGCCGGTGAACGTCGACGACGGCAAGAAGCCCAAGTATTATTGCCTGGATATGTTCCCGTATCCTTCAGGCAACGGTCTTCATGTGGGCCACTGGAGAGGCTACGTGATCTCCGATGTATGGAGCAGGTATAAAATACTCCAGGGCTATCATGTGATCCATCCCATGGGCTGGGACGCTTTCGGTCTTCCCGCTGAAAACTACGCGATCAAAATGGGTGTCCATCCTGCGAAGTCCACAGCGGAGAATATTGCCAATATCAAGCGTCAGATCAAGGATATCGCAGCCGTCTATGACTGGGATATGGAAGTGAATACCACGGATCCCGCTTTCTACAAGTGGACCCAGTGGATCTTTGTTAAAATGTTCAAGGCAGGCCTGGCCTACGAGAAGGAAATGCCCATCAACTGGTGTCCTTCCTGTAAAACAGGTCTGGCCAATGAAGAGGTCGTCAACGGCAAGTGTGAGCGCTGCGGCAGCGAGGTCACCAAGAAGAACCTCAAGCAGTGGATGCTGAAGATCACCAAATACGCGGATCGTCTTCTGGATGATCTGGATAAGCTGGACTGGCCGGAAAAGGTCAAGAAAATGCAGACAGACTGGATCGGCAAATCCTACGGTGCCGAGGTGGAATTCCCCATCGAAGGCCGTGATGAGAAGATCACTGTCTATACCACAAGGCCGGATACCCTTCACGGTGCGACCTTCATGGTTCTGGCGCCGGAGCATGCGCTGGCTGCATCTCTGGCCACACCGGAGACAAAGGCGGCAGTGGATCAGTATATCTATGACGCTTCCGTCAAGTCCAATGTAGACCGTCTCCAGGATAAGGAGAAGACCGGTGTATTCACCGGCACCTACGCGATCAATCCGCTGAACGGCGCCCGTGTTCCTATCTGGCTGTCTGACTATGTCCTGGCGGATTACGGTACCGGCGCGATCATGTGTGTTCCCGCCCATGACGACCGTGACTTTGAGTTCGCGAAGAAATTTGATATTCCGATCATCCAGGTTATCGCCAAGGACGGCCAGGAGATCGAGAACATGACCGAGGCTTACACAGAGGCTTCAGGTACCATGATCAATTCCGGTGACTGGAATGGCATGGAGTCCTCTGTCCTCAAGAAGGAAGCGCCTCTGATCATCGAGAAGATGGGTATCGGCCGCAAGACCGTGAATTATAAACTGCGTGACTGGGTCTTTTCCCGTCAGAGATACTGGGGTGAACCGATTCCGATCATCCATTGTCCGGACTGCGGTGCCGTACCCGTCCCAGAAGATCAGCTGCCGTTGCTGCTTCCTGAGGTCGACTCCTATCAGCCGACCGGTACAGGCGAGTCGCCGCTGGCAGCGATCGACAGCTGGATGAATACCACCTGTCCCTGCTGCGGAAAGCCGGCCAGAAGAGAAGCGAATACCATGCCTCAGTGGGCTGGTTCTTCCTGGTACTTCCTTCGTTATGTGGACAATAAGAATGACGAGGCCCTGGTTTCCAGAGAAAAGGCTGACAAGCTTCTGCCCGTGGATATGTATATCGGCGGCGTAGAGCATGCAGTACTGCATCTGCTTTACTCCAGGTTCTATACCAAGTTCCTCTGTGATATCGGCGTGATCGATTTTGATGAGCCCTTCATCAAGCTCTTCAATCAGGGCATGATCACCGGCAAGAACGGTATCAAAATGAGTAAGTCCAAGGGCAATGTCATCTCTCCGGATGATCTTGTCAGGGACTACGGCTGCGATTCCCTGAGGATGTACGAGCTCTTTGTCGGCCCGCCGGAACTGGATTCCGAGTGGGATGACAGAGGTATCGACGGTGTTTACCGTTTCCTCAACCGTTTCTGGAACATGGTCCAGGACAACAAGGACAAGGGTGTTGCGGAGACCGGGGAGCTGATCAAGCTGCGTCACAGAATGATTGCCGACATCACCAACCGTCTGAATGCCTTCAGTATGAATACGGTGGTTTCCGGCTTCATGGAATACAATAATAAGCTCATCGATCTGACCAAGAAGGGCGGTGTGGATAAGGCGACCCTTGAGGCGGCCATTATCATGCTGTCTCCCTTTGCACCGCATATGGCTGAGGAGCTCTGGTCCCAGTGCGGTCATGAGACATCTGTCTTTGACAATACCTGGCCGGTCTATGATGAGAATGCCATGAAGGATGATGAGATCGAGATCCCCATCCAGGTCAATGGCAAGACCAGGGGCGTGGTTACCATCAGCGCGGACGCTCCCAGGGAAGATGTACTGGCAGCCGCGAAGGCGGCTCTGGGCAGCAAGCTTCAGGGCAATGTGATCAAGGAAATCTATGTTCCCAGGAAGATCGTCAACCTGGTCGTCAAATAAAGAATACTAAACCGTTTTCCGGTGTTTCCATTTAAAGGAGGAGGCACCGGAATTTTTTTTACTTCACTGTCAGGTTTCGACAACATGTGACTTTTGATTGTGCTATGATGGCCATGTGCCTGAAAGGCAGAAAGGGAGGGATGTTCGTGAGGCGGCATGAAGAAAGCGGTTCGGTTCTGGGAGAAGCCGTTTACAGGTTCAGAGTCAGGGAAAATCTGACCCAGAGAGCACTGGCGGAGAAGCTGGGGATCAGTGTCAATACGGTGCATATGTGGGAAACCGGCGGGTCTGTTCCCTCGGTCATGTCCAGACACAGGCTGTCTGAGGTTACCGGGTGGAGCATGGCGGAGATTTTCCGTATGTGTGAGCAGAAATGAAAGGACTTTCTAAAAACAGATGAATCTTTTCCCCGGATATGATATGATAGCCATATCATTTTTGATTGTATTATGGAGGTATGAACATGAAAGAACCGGTTCTTGTGATCATGGCTGCGGGTATGGGCAGCCGTTATGGAGGATTAAAGCAGGTGGATCCTGTGGACGAGGATGGTCATATCATTATAGATTATTCTATTTATGACGCTGTCAGGGCGGGATTTAAAAAGGTGATCTTTATTATAAAGAAAGAGAATGAGCAGATCTTCAGGGAGAGGATCGGCGACCGCATGGCCGGTCATGTCGAGGTTCAGTATGTCTACCAGAACCTGGATGATCTGCCGGAGGGCTATAGTGTGCCGGAGGGCAGGGTCAAACCCTGGGGTACCGGCCATGCCGTTTTAAGCTGCCGTGATGTGATCGATGGTCCCATGGCCGTCATCAATGCGGATGACTATTACGGCGTTCAGGCCTTTCAGACAGTCTATGATTATCTGACGACTCATGAGGATGATGACCAGTACCGTTATATGATGGTTGGTTATCGTCTGGGCAACACCCTGACAGAAAACGGTTATGTTTCCAGGGGCGTCTGCAAGGTGAATGCCAAGGGCTTCCTTGAGTCCATCACCGAGCATACCCATATCGAGAAAAGGGAAGGCGGTGCCGCTTTCACTGAGGATGACGGCAAGACCTACACCGATATCTCTCCGGAGGAGACTGTTTCCATGAATCTGTGGGGTTTTACAGAGAGCTTCATGCCGGAGCTGAAAGCCCGTTTTGTGGATTTCCTGAATGAAAAGATGCCTGAAAATCCGCTGAAATCCGAATATTTCCTGCCTTCTGTGGTCAGTGAGCTCTTAGCTGAGGGCAAGGCCACGGCAGCTGTTTTAAAGTCCCCGGACAAGTGGTACGGTGTGACATATAAGGAGGACAAGCCTGTGGTCATGGCAGCCATCAGGAAAATGAAGGACGACGGTATTTACCCGCAGATGCTTTGGGAAAGCATGGGAGAGGAGTAATTATGAAATTCAGAAAAACAAAAATCATCTGTACCATCGGCCCCGCGACCAATACAGAGGAGATGCTGCGTCAGCTGATGCAGAGCGGTATGGACGTCGCGAGACAGAATTTTTCCCATGGTGACCACGCCTCCCATCTGGAGACCCTGAATCTGATCAAGAAGGTTCGTGAGGAGCTGGGCAAGCCGGTTGCGGCCCTTCTGGATACCAAGGGCCCGGAGATCCGTCTGAAGAATTTTAAAGAGGGTAAGGTCATGCTTAAAAAGGGCCAGTCTTTTACCCTGACCACCCGTGAGATCGAGGGTGACGAGGAAGCGGTCACGATCACTTATACCGACCTGGTCCGGGATGTGGAAGTCGGCTCTACCATCCTGATCGACGACGGTCTGATTGAACTGACCGTAACAGAACTGACGGATACAGATATCATCTGCCGCGTTGTCAATGGCGGCGCGGTTTCAAATCATAAGGGCGTCAATGTGCCCAACTGCAGCCTGTCCATGCCTTACATCAGCCAGAAGGACAGGGAAGATTTGATCTTTGCCGTGGAGAATGGCTATGATTTTATCGCCGCCTCCTTTGCCAGGACAGCCCAGGATATCATGGATATCCGTAAGGTTCTGGCTGAGCATGGGGACGACCAGATCAAGATCATCGCCAAGATCGAGAACCGTCAGGGCGTGGATAATATCGACGAGATCATTCGTGTCTCTGACGGTATCATGGTCGCCCGCGGCGATATGGGTGTGGAAATACCTTTTGAAGAGGTGCCGCTGCTGCAGAAACTGATCATCCGTAAGGGTTATGAGGCCGGCAAGGTTGTGATCACAGCGACGCAGATGCTGGATTCCATGATCAAAAATCCCAGGCCGACCCGGGCGGAGGCTACAGATGTGGCCAATGCCATCTATGACGGGACCAGCGCCATCATGCTTTCCGGCGAGACGGCTGCAGGCCAGTACCCCATCGAGGCGGTCAAAACCATGGTCAGAATCGCTGAAAAGACCGAGGCTTCCATTAACTACAGCAAGAAGCTGAGAGAGCAGGGCCTGACCATTTCTCCGGATATCACCAATGCCATTTCCCATGCCTGCTGTACCATGGCCATGGACCTTCACGCTTCGGCAGTCATCTCCGTGACCAAGTCCGGTTTTACGGCCCGCATGCTGTCCAAATATCGTCCGGAGTCTCCCATTGTAGCCTGTACCATGGATGAGCGGTCCAGACGTCAGCTGAACCTTTCCTGGGGCGTGATCCCTGTCACGATCGTTGAAGAGAGCAACACGGATTCCCTTTTCGAAAGGGCTGTGGACGGGGCCGAAGCGGCCGGCATTGTCAGCCAGGGTGAAGTGGTCGTCCTGACCGCAGGCGTGCCCCTGGGCGTTTCCGGCACCACCAATCTGGTCAAGGTGCATGTGGTAGGCCATGTCCTGGTCAAGGGAACAAGCATTAATGATAAGATCGTCCGGGGCAACCTGTGTGTCTGCAGTTCCGATGAACAGCTGGTCCGCACCTACAAGCCCGGCGATATCATCGTCATTCATAATACAAACAACGCGATCATGCCGCAGCTGAGGACTGCGTCGGCCCTGGTCGTCGAGACAGAAGGCATGGATTCCCACGCGGCCGTCGTAGGCATGAGCCTGGATATCCCGGTACTGCTTGGCGCGAAGAATGCCGTGCAGCTCCTGAAACAGGGCGCTTTCGTTACTGTCGATGGCAGCAAGGGATTTGTGTACGCGAATAAACTTAACTGAGCCTATGGAGAAGAATAAGTACGGACTGACGATCAAGGCCGCCTTTATCGGCTATATGGTGCAGGCCGTGGTCAATAATTTCCTCCCCCTGCTTTTTATTCAGATGCAGGGGGAGTTCGGCATCTCCCTGTCCCGGATCACCTTGCTGATCACTGTCAATTTCCTGATCCAGCTCCTGATCGATCTGACTTCGGCACCGGTGATCGCTGTCATCGGATACAGGGCGGCATTCTTTAGTTTTCTTCTAAACTTTCCCACAGCTCCATGAGTTCCATCTGTTCTGCTTCGAGTTCTTCTTTTTCTTTATTGATCTCCATCAGTTTCTCAACATTGGTATAGACCTCTTCATGGGTGAGGGCCTCATCCAGCTCAGCCATGCGCTCGTCAATGGCCTCGATCCGGTCCATAGTCTTCTTTAAGGCAGCCTCGCGTTTACGCTTTTCAGCCTGCTGCTTTTTCTGCTGCAGATAAT
>CADAIF010000051.1:23903-26911 GCA_902787905.1 uncultured Lachnospiraceae bacterium | reverse complement strand
GCTTCAGATGGGTGATGAAAAGGTCCTGCAGGCCTTTCCGGACCGGGCCATTATCCAGGGCGTGATCGACGCCTGGTTTGTGGAGGATGGCCGGCTGGTGATCGTGGATTACAAGACCGATATCGTTCCCCTGGAGGGGGGCGGTCAGGTGCTGGCAGCCCGCTACAGACGGCAGCTGGATTACTACGCCCTGGCCCTGAATAAGATGACCCATGAGCCGGTAGGGGAACGGATCCTCTACTCGCTGCATCTGAATGGGTCGGTTATGGTGTAAAATGGTGTCCGTTTACCAAATATACCCCGTTTTTGCCCCTAAAATGGCGGCGAGGTGGGAGGCTGAAGCCGCCTTTTCCGTCTTTTCTTGACTTTTATCAGAAAAAGTATACAATAGAACCTGAAATCTGTTGTATTTACGAGAGGAAAAGCTTATGAAAAAGCGGGTCATTCCGGTGCTCCTGTGCATCATCGTCCTTCTCCTTGCCCTTGTCTTTATCATTTTCAGACGCTTCTATTATAATAAGCCGGAAAAGGATCTGACCAGGGCTCTGGACAGTGTCATGGCGCAGAACGCTGAAGAGGCCGGAAAATATCTGGACTACCAGGCCTTTTACGGACTGGGCGGCGACGAGGCGGTCTGCCGTGCCCTGATGCGGGATTTCAGCTATCAGCTGGATGAGATGGATCAGAAAAACAAATATGCCACAGCCCATGTGACGGTGACCAACCGGGATATCGAATCCATCTACGGAAAGTTTGTGGTGGAAGCCTATCAGCTGGTCATTTCCGAGGCCTATAAGCCGGAGGAATCCAGGCTGGATCAGGAATCTCTGAGGCAGGAGATCAACACCCTGCTGGTGAACAATCTGAATCAGACGGAGGCCGGCGAGGTCAGCAGCCAGATCGATATCGAAATGGTCAGGTCCGGCAGGTCCTGGTATCTCATGTTTGACGACAGTGATTATGACGCCATTTACGGCGGCTATCTGACGGCCCGGTCCAAGGCGGAAGCCCTTCTGGGCGACATGAGCGCGGAATCCCTTAAGAATATTGAGGATACCTACCAGGAGAATATTGACGACACGGAGCATGTCCTGCGCAATGCGGTCCACTTTGTGGTGGAGGATATCTGGAACCAGACCCTCTGCAATATCGTCAGCTGCATCAACGCGGGGACGGCCAGTGACGGCCAGGATTACAATCTGAAGGAAGGGCTGAAGACCCTGGACAGTCTGATGACGCAGAAGGTTCAGTACGATGTCTACATCAGCGGTCTGACCGGTGATGAAAACCAGCCGGTCAAGGATGCCTGGAATCAGCTTTCGGAAGCCTTGAGTGCCCTGGTGACCGATATCAAAACGGCTGACCCTGAGCCCACAGATTATGATTATATTCCCGATACATCGGCTTTTGAGACGGAACTGAACAAGTTTGTGAAGCTGATCTATCCGGAGGCGGAGTAGAAGCCTTATGGAAGCCTATACAGGATTTGCCCAGGTCTATGACACCTTCATGGACAATATTCCCTACGAGGAATGGGGCGGCTATTATGTAACCCTGCTGAAAAAGTACGGTGTCGAAAACGGTCTGGTACTGGATCTTGGCTGCGGCACCGGGAAGATGACCCGGTATCTGAGCCGCTTCTATGATATGACAGGTATCGACAATTCCGAGGAAATGCTGGCCATTGCCAGGGAACAGTCGGATGAGGGCATTCTTTATCTGCTGCAGGATATGCGGTCTTTTGAGCTGTACGGGACCATGCGAGCCATCGTCAGTGTCTGTGACAGCATGAATTATATACTGGAAGAGGCGGACCTGAAGCAGGTCTTCTCCCTGGTCAACAATTATCTGGACCCGGGCGGCATCTTCCTTTTTGACATGAACACGGTTTACAAGTATCAGGAGATCCTGGCGGACAGCACCATCGCTGAAAACCGGGAGGACTGTGCCTTTATCTGGGATAATTATTATGATGAGACATCCCGGATCAATGAATATGACCTGACCCTGTTTATCCGGGAGGAAGGCGGCCTTTTCAGCCGTTTTCAGGAGGTCCACTACCAGCGGGCCTATACGGTGACGGAGGTTTCGGACCTTCTTCGGGAAGCCGGGCTGCGCCTTCTGGCCGTCTACGACGCCTTCACCTTTGAGGCGCCGGGGCCGGAGACGGAAAGGGTCGTTTTCGCTGCTGCTGAATGCACAAAGAAGTCTTCGGCAGCTATCGGAGGAATAGAATGAAAGATTATATCGTACACGCCGCGGGTGCTGACAGTCAGGTCAGGATCTACGCGGCTTCAACAAGGAACCTGGTGGAAAAGGCCAGATCCCTGCATAACACCAGTCCGGTGGCCACGGCGGCGCTGGGAAGACTCCTGACCGCCGGCACCATGATGGGCAGCATGATGAAGGGAGAGGATGACCTTCTGACCCTCCAGATCGTCTGCAACGGTCCCATCGGCGGCCTGACGGTGACGGCCTCATCTGACGGCGCGGTCAAGGGTTATGTCAGAGAGCCTTCCGTCATGCTCCCGCCCAGCAGCAAGGGCAAGCTGGATGTGGGCGGCGCTCTGGGCAGCGGCGTCTTAAGTGTGATTCGGGATCTCGGCCTGAAGGAGCCCTATGTGGGGCAGACCCAGCTGGTCTCCGGCGAGATCGCTGAGGATCTGACCTACTATTACGCGGTCAGTGAGCAGACCAATTCCAGTGTGGCCCTGGGCGTTCTGATGAATAAGGATAATACGGTCAGAGAGGCCGGCGGTTTTATCCTGCAGCTCATGCCTTTTGCGGATGAGGCTGTCATTTCCAGACTGGAGGAAAATGTGGCGGGCCTGCCTTCCGTAACGACCATGCTGGCCGAGGGTGAAACGCCGGAGTCCATGATCCGCAGGGTCATGGCCGGGATGGACGTCCAGTTTTACGAGACGCTGGATACGGCCTTTGTCTGTGACTGTTCCAGAGAAAGGACCGAGAAGGCCCTGATCAGTATCGGCAAAAAAGTTCTGCAGGAG
>CADAIF010000051.1:9615-23891 GCA_902787905.1 uncultured Lachnospiraceae bacterium | reverse complement strand
GATCTGCAGGAGATGATCGATGACGGCGAGCCTGTGGAGGTCAACTGCCGGTTCTGTCAGAAGCAGTACGTTTTTACACCGGAGGATCTGAAGGTCCTTCTGGCGAAAGCTGTCAGATAATAAAAAGTCACGGACCTGTGCTTCACATGGAGCACAGGTCTTTTTTGCCCTGCAGGGGCGAATCATTCGACATAAAACGTCGAATTTGGTCGACATTTTGTGATTGCGAAAACGAGCCTCCCCTCCTATAATGGTCATACATTGTTTGAAAGGGAGGATGATGGTATGAATCAGAGAGTACTGTTATGCAACAGCGGCAACGCAGAGCATCTTCTGTCCAGGGTCGTGATGTCGGCGGTGAATTATGAAAGGAACAAGGCCTGGCTGGTGGGCTGCCCCCATATCCGGGTTCTTGACCTGGCCCTGGTCTTCAGGGTCATCGTTGATGAAAGTGACGAACGCGTCTCCTCGGCCCTGGTGACGGAGCAGCTGGTGGCCATGTGGCATCTGGACGTGCCCGCCCTCAGGATCAAGGCGGAGGAAAACATGGACAGGATGGGGGCCGTGGTCGTGACGCCCATGGCAGACCTGATCGATGAGCTGACCGGGGATACACCTGTGGATATCGATGCCTCGTCATGGGATGTGCCCCTGTATGTCCTGTCCAATGCCAGGCGCATGGACGGGGCCGTGGGCATGTTCTGCAAGGACGCCCTGGCGGGAATGGCCAGGCAGGTGGGCGCAGACCTTTACATCCTGCCCAGCAGCGTTCACGAGGTGATCCTGATGCCTCGGACCGAGGATGTGGACCTGGACTATCTGCAGGGGGTAGTCAACCGTGTGAATGAGGAATATGTGGAGGAAGAGGACGTTCTCTCCGGACATATCTATCTTTACGATGCAAAAAAGGGCCGGATCTCCATCGCGGCGTGAAGGAATTTCTCATCATTTACGACTTGCGATTCATAATAATATGAGATAGAATGGAAAAGGTATCTGTTTTTTCGGATTTGGAAGGAGATCACATGAAGTTTGTCAAAACACCAGTAAAGGGCATGGTCGATATGCTGCCGGCCGATATGCGGCTGAGGGAGCACATCCTGGGCATGATCAAGAAAACCTATGCGGCTTACGGGTTTATGCAGATAGAGACACCGGTTATGGAGCATATTGAAAATCTGACCTCCAAACAGGGCGGTGACAATGAAAAGCTTATTTTCAAGGTAATGAAGCGCGGCGCCGAGCTGCAGCGTGCCATTGACTCAGGGAGCGGTGAGTATGCGGACAACGGTCTGCGTTATGATCTGACAGTGCCCCTGGCCCGTTATTATGCCAACAATAAGGAAAAGCTGACGACGCCGTTTAAGGCTTTGCAGATCGGCAATGTCTGGCGTGCTGACAATCCTCAGAAGGGACGTTTCCGTCAGTTCACCCAGTGTGATATCGATATCCTGGGTGACGACACCAATCTGGCTGAGATCGAGCTGATCGCGGCCACCTCCGGTATGCTGTCCCAGATCTTTGCCGAAGTCGGCATTACGGATTTTACCATTCATATCAATGATCGCCGGATCCTCAGAGCAGCGGCTCTGAAGGCCGGTTTCGACGAGGAAGCCATCGGTGCTGTCCTGATCTCTCTGGACAAGTATGATAAGATCGGGGCGGAGGGTATCCGCAAGGAGCTTGTGGAGGATGGCTATGCGCCTGAGGCCGTGGATAAATATCTGGCCCTTTATGAGGCCGGTCATGAGCCTGAGCTTCAGGCCTTCTGTGATGAGATCGGTCAGGAATTCCTGGATCCCGAGGTGGCGGAGGGAATGGCTGAGATCATTTCCTGTGCCGGCGCCATGATCAGTGATCATGTCAGGATCGTCTTTGATCCGACCCTGGTCCGTGGTATGGGTTATTACACCGGTACCATTTTTGAGGTCAGCATCGACGGCTACAATTTCTCCATTGCCGGCGGCGGCCGTTACGATAAAATGATCGGCCGTTTCAGCGGTCAGGATGTATCCGCCTGCGGTTTTTCCATCGGTTTCGAGCGGATCATTACCATCGTCAAGGATAAAATGGGTGAGCAGATGTCTGTTCCCGAAGACAGCGTGGCAATCCTGATCGACAAGCGTGTGCCGGTTGAAAAGAAAATGGAAGTCTTCAAAAAGGCCAAGGCGATGCGTGATGAGGGAATCACCGTCACCATTCAGCCTATGCGTAAAAACATGAAGCAGCAGATCCATATGCTGGAAGAAGAAGGCTACCGTCAGTTTGAGAAGGTCTACCGTGACTGACAGGCAAAGGCCTGCAGTCTGTGAATAAGTTACATGAGAGGAGTCATATATCATGGCTGAATCAATGAAAGGTTTAAAGAGGAGCCACCGCGCGGCGGAAGTGACAAAGGCTGATATCGGCAGCACCGTCACCGTCATGGGCTGGGTCCAGAAAAGCAGAAACAAGGGCGGCGTGATCTTTGTCGACCTGAGAGACAGGTCCGGCATCCTGCAGATCATTTTCGAGGAAGCCAACTGCGGCAGCGAGGTCTTTGAAAAGGCGGCCCGTCTGCGCAGTGAGTTTGTCATCGCCGTTGTGGGCGAGGTCTGCGAAAGAGCAGGCGCTGTCAACACCAATCTCGCCACCGGTGAGATCGAAGTGGTGGCCAGACAGCTGAGGATCCTCGCGGAGTCCGAGACACCCCCCTTCCATATTGAAGAGAACAGCAAGACCAAGGATGAGGTCCGCTTAAAGTACCGTTATCTGGATCTTCGCAGACCGGATATCCAGAGGAATATGATCATGCGCAGCAAGGCCTGCATCGTGATCAGGAACTTCCTTGCCGAGAACGGTTTCCTGGAGATCGAGACCCCCATGCTGACCAAGAGCACGCCTGAGGGCGCCAGGGATTATCTGGTTCCCAGCCGTGTGCATCCGGGCAGCTTTTACGCCCTGCCCCAGTCCCCGCAGCTTTTCAAGCAGCTGCTGATGGTTTCCGGTTATGACCGTTACTTCCAGCTGGCCAGGTGCTTCAGGGATGAGGATCTGCGTGCGGACAGGCAGCCCGAGTTTACGCAGGTGGATATGGAGCTGTCCTTTGTGGATGTGGATGATGTTATTGATGTCAATGAGCGTCTTCTGGCCAGGCTCTTCAAGGAGATCCTGGATGTGGAAGTTCCCCTGCCCATCCCGAGGATGACCTGGCAGGAGGCTATGGACCGTTTCGGTTCCGATAAGCCGGATACCCGTTTCGGTATGGAGCTGGTCGATGTGACCAATGTCGTTAAGGACTGCGGTTTCGGTGTCTTCTCAGGCGCAGTGGCTGCCGGCGGCAGTGTCCGCGGCATCAATGCCAGGGGCCAGGGTCAGATGCCCAGAAAGAAGATTGACGCGCTGACCGCCTTTGTGAAGGATTACGGCGCAAAGGGTCTGGCTTATATTGCCCTGGGTGAGGACGGCGCTGTCAAGTCTTCCTTCGCCAAGTTTATGTCTGAGGAAGAGATGCAGGCCCTGATCTCTGCCATGCAGGGTGAGGCAGGCGACCTGCTTCTGTTTGCGGCTGACAGCAATAAGGTGGTCTGGGCCAGCCTTGGCGCCCTCAGGATCCATCTTGCGGAAATGCTGGGCCTTCTGGACAAGAACCAGTATAATTTCCTCTGGGTCACCGAGTTCCCGCTTCTGGAGTGGTCGGATGAGGAGCAGCGCTTTACAGCCATGCATCATCCCTTTACCATGCCCATGGAGGAGGACCTTCAGTATATCGATTCCGATCCGGGCAGGGTCCGTGCCAAGGCCTATGATATCGTTCTGAACGGTACCGAGATCGGCGGCGGCAGTGTCAGGATCCATCAGGATGACATTCAGGAGAAAATGTTCGAGGTCCTGGGCTTTACAAAGGAAAGAGCCTACGACCAGTTCGGTTTCCTGCTGGATGCTTTCCGTTACGGTGTACCGCCTCACGCAGGTCTGGCTTACGGCCTTGACAGGCTGATCATGCTGATGTCCAAGGTGGATACCATCCGTGACGTGATCGCCTTCCCGAAGGTGAAGGACGCTTCCTGTCTGATGACCGGAGCGCCGACAGTGGTGGATGACAAGCAGCTTCAGGAGCTGGGGATCGCCGCTGTCAGTGAAGAAGAAGAGAATTAAAACAGCATACATTACATAAATCGGAGGCATAAAAAGTACAATGTTTACATTTGATGAAGTACAGAAGATCGATCCTGAAGTCGCGGAGGCGATTCAGCTTGAGATCAGAAGGCAGAATACCAATATCGAGCTGATCGCGTCTGAGAATTTTGTCAGCAAGGCCGTGATGGCTGCTGTGGGATCCCCTCTGACCAATAAATACGCAGAGGGCTATCCCGGCAAGCGTTATTACGGCGGCTGCCAGTATGTGGATATCGTTGAGAATCTGGCAAGAGACCGTGCCAAGGCACTTTTCGGCGCCGCTTACGCCAATGTGCAGCCCCATTCCGGCGCTCAGGCCAACATGGCCGTCTTCGAGGCTTTTCTGAAGCCCGGCGACACCTTTATGGGTATGAATCTGGACCACGGCGGTCATCTGACCCACGGCAGCTCCGCCAATATTTCCGGCAAATTTTTCCACTGTGTGCCTTACGGGGTCAATGATGACGGCTTCATCGACTATGACAAGGTAGAGGCCATTGCCAAAGAGTGCCGGCCCAGGCTGATCGTGGCCGGTGCCAGCGCTTACTGCAGGACCATTGATTTTAAGCGTTTCCGTGAGATTGCGGACAGCGTCGGCGCTATCCTGATGGTGGATATGGCACATATCGCCGGTCTTGTGGCCGCAGGCCTTCATCCGAGCCCGATCCCCTATGCCCATGTGGTCACCACCACGACCCATAAGACCTTAAGAGGTCCCAGGGGCGGTCTGATCCTGTGCGGAACGGATGAATTTGAGAAGCAGCTGAATTCCGCCATCTTCCCGGGTACCCAGGGCGGGCCCCTGATGCACATCATCGCGGGTAAAGCTGTGGCCTTCAAGGAAGCCCTTTCCGATGAGTTTAAGGACTATCAGAAACGGATCATCGACAATGCTCAGGCCCTTTGCAGCGGCCTGACCCGCAGGGGGATCACCATTGTCTCCGGCGGCACGGATAATCATCTGATGCTGGTGGATCTGACCAATACCGGCCTGACCGGCAAGGAGGCTGAGAAGCTTCTGGATGAGATCCATATCACCTGCAACAAGAATACCATTCCCAATGATCCCAGGTCACCCTTCGTGACCAGCGGTCTCAGGCTGGGTACACCGGCTGCGACCACCCGCGGCTTTGATACTGCCGATATGGACCGGATCGCCGAGGCCATTGCCCTGGCGCTGAAGGATTTTGAGAACAATAAGGAAAAGGCGGCAGCCATCGTGGCAGAACTGACAGCCAAGTATCCGCTGTATGCCTGATTTCTGAAGGGAAAATGAAAAACAAAAGGACCTGCGGCACTTATGCCGCAGGTCTTTGATATCTTCGGGTTTTTGTAAAAAGGATCAGTAGCCCAGATCCTCGCCCACGAGGATGATGCTGATCCTGCCGGGAATATTGGACCGGCGGGTGATCACCGTGTGGGTGCAGATGCAGTCAGGGCTCAGGCAGTCGCCGCAGACACCGGTGGCGGCGCAGGGCGTTTTCCTGTTCAGCCGCACACAGTTGGGCGGAGAAGCGGTAAATTTCACGCGCTTGTAAGCGGCTTCCACATCCGGGCAGACCTTATTCATGCCTGCAATGATGACCACGTGCCTGGGACCGTGGATCAGGGAAGCAAGCCTGTTGCCTGTACCGTCGATGTTGACCAGCTGCCCGTCCGTTGTGATGGCGTTGCTGCTCATGAAATAGTAGTCGCAGATGCTGATCTTTGAAAAGAGCGCATCCTTTTCTTCCTGGGTGACAGCGCTGTAGCGGTCATAGAAGGTAAAGGGAGCCTCGGGATTTTTGAGATAGTCCATCAGGCCGATCTCTTCGGCTGTCATGCTGCCGCCGATGGCTGCGGTTTTACCCTCGGTAAGCAGGTCCTTGCAGATTTCAAGCGCCGCCTGACCGTCAGGAACGTAGCAGGCCTCAAAGCCTCTGCGTTTCAGGTTTTTGATCGTTGTCTGAGCCAGATTTTCATAATATTGCTTCATTGGCGTCATAATCTGTTCCCTCCTGAGAAGCGGGCGCCTTTTGACGCCGCTTAAGATTCGTACGAGACCATTATATCATAAGCGGGGGGATTTGTATATCGGATCGGAAAATGGTATAATGACCGTAAATCTCATGACAGAACATGAAAGGATAAGTAGGACCTGTGTCTAAATCTTTATATATTGCTGAAAAACCCAGTGTGGCCAGGGAGTTTGCCCGGGTGCTGCACGTGGACGGCCGGGCCGGGGACGGATACCTGGAGTCCGAGGACGCTGTAGTGACCTGGTGTGTGGGACATCTGGTGACCATGAGCTATCCGGAGGCCTATGATCCCAAGCTGAAGAAATGGTCGCTGGAGGATCTGCCCTTTATCCCGGAAACCTTCAAGTACGAGCTGATCGACGGCGTCAAAAAACAGTTTAACATCGTCAAAAGGCTTTTAAACCGGGAGGACGTCACCTGCATCTATGTCTGCACCGACTCCGGGCGTGAGGGTGAATATATCTACCGCCTGGTGGACCAGATGGCCGAGGTGGGCCCCAAGGAGAAGCGCCGGGTCTGGATCGATTCCCAGACCGAGGAGGAGATCCTGCGGGGGATCCGTGAGGCCAGACCCCTGTCGGATTATGACCATCTGGCGGATTCCGCCTATCTGCGGGCCAAGGAAGACTACCTGATGGGCATTAATTTCTCCCGCCTTCTGACCTTAAAATACGGTCAGCAGGTGGCCAATTACCTGAGGACCCGCTACAGTGTGGTTTCCGTAGGCCGGGTCATGACCTGTGTCCTGGGCATGGTGGTCCGCAGGGAGCGGGAGATCCGTAATTTCGTCAAAACGCCCTTTTACAGGGTGATCGCTTCTGTGGATGTCAAAGGCAGAAATGTGGAGGCGGAATGGCGGGTCGTCGAAGGCTCGGTGGCCTACGGAAAACCGGTGCTTTACAAGGATAATGGCTTTAAGACCCGGGAGGACGCCCAGAAGCTGATCGACTACTTAAACCGTGAGCAGCCTCTGACGGCGGAAATCTTAAAGATCGAGCGGAAGACGGAGAAGAAGAATCCGCCCCTGCTTTACAATCTGGCGGAGCTTCAGAATGACTGTTCCCGTATGTTCAAGCTCAGTCCCGATGAAACTTTAAAGTATGTGCAGGAGCTTTATGAAAAAAAGTTGGTGACCTATCCCAGAACGGACGCCAGGGTACTCTCCACGGCCGTGGCCAAGGAGATCAGCAGAAATATCAAGGGTCTGACAGGCCTGGACCTGTTCGGCGAGGCGGCCTCCGAGGTTTTGGCCGGCAGCGCCTGGAAGGGCATCGGCAAGACCCGTTATACCAATGATAAGCAGATCACGGACCATTATGCCATCATACCCACCGGGCAGACCGGGGCGGTCCGGGGTCTTTCACCTGTCGCCATGAAGGTCTATCTGACTATCGTCCGGCGTTTCTTAAGCATCTTTTATCCGCCGGCCCAGTACCAGAAGGCGTCCATGACCCTGAAGATCCGCACGGAAAACTTCTTCGCGAGCTTTAAGGTGCTCACGGATGAGGGCTATCTTAAGGTGGCCGGGATCGATGTGATCGGCCGCAGACAGGGTAAGGAGACTGAGAACGAAGGCGAGGGTGCTGAGGATAAGACGGAGGATGTGCGGTGTGACGCGGACTTTCTGGAGGTCCTGAAGGGCCTGAGGAAGGGGACGAAGCTTCCCGTGACGGACCTTGGCATCAAGGAGGGTGAGACCTCGCCGCCCAAGCGTTACAATTCCGGTTCCATGATCCTGGCCATGGAGAATGCGGGCCAGCTGATCGAGGACGAGGAGCTGAGGGCTCAGATCAAGGGTTCAGGCATCGGCACCAGTGCCACCCGGGCGGAAATCCTGAAGAAGCTGGTGACTATCCGGTATCTGAATCTTAATAAAAAGACCCAGATCATCACACCTACCCAGCTGGGGGAGATGATCTATGATGTGGTGGATTCCTCCATCCGGTCCCTGCTCAATCCGGAGCTGACAGCCAGCTGGGAGAAGGGCCTGACCTATGTGGCGGAGGGTACCATCACCTCGGATGTTTACATGGAAAAACTGAAGAAATTCATCACTGACAGAACCATGCTTGTCATGCAGCTGGGCAACCAGTACCAGCTGCGGACCCGTTTTGACGCCGCAGCGCCATTTTATAAGCAGGCGGCCTCTGCCTCCGGAGGAAAGGCCGCGGGCAGCAGCCGGCGAAGGAAGACGGCGGCTAAGGAGAAGCCGGCACAGGCAGAAGAGAAGCAGCCGGCTGACAAAGAGGAGACCTGATCATGAGACGGCAGCTTTCCCAGGTCCATCTGGTCCTGGTCATCACTTTCGGCCTTTATATGGCCTATACCAATCTGGCAGCGGCCACGCCGCTCAGGGACTATATCATGATCTATATGTGCCTGGGAGAACTGATCCTGGTTCTGCCGACCCTGATCTATATCCTTCTGAAAAAGCAGAAGGTATCGGATTATCTCAGGATCATTCCTGCGGGCACCGATAATCTGAAGCTGTCGGCGGTGGTGCTGCTTTGTGCCTATCCGGTGGTGGTGGTCATCAACATGATCTCCATGATCTTCGTGGAAAACCCCGTGGAGGGCGTGATGCCTCAGGTGCTGGAATGGGGGCTTTTGCCGGCCCTGTTTGCCATGGCCTTCCTGCCCCTGCCCGCCGTGGCCGAGGAGATTCTGTGCAGAGGCCTTCTTTACGGCAGCTACAGGGAATGCTCTGTCTGGCGGGGCGCCCTGGTCAGTGCCCTGGTTTTCGCCCTGATGCATCTGAACCTGAACCAGTTTTCCTACACCCTGTTTCTGGGCATCATTTTTGCCCTGGTGCGGGAGGCGACCGGGTCTCTGACCGCCTCCATGTTCATGCATTTTCTCATGAACGGTTTTAATGTGGCCCTCAATTATTTTGTGAGCATCCGCTTTCCGGAGATGGCCGGAGAGCAGCAGGAGGCTGTGCCCTACGCCCAGTATCTGACAGAGAGCGGGCAGACCACATCAGCCCTGACCGGCGCCATTTTGCTGGGCCTGCTTTTCCTGGTCCTGACCTTTGTGGTCATTTACCGGACCTTCCATTTGAATGAAAAATCTTTTAAAGCGGTGCTTTTCTCGGGAAAGGGCGGCAGACTGGCCGATGTCTGGCTGCTTCTCTTCCTGGCCTTTGCCATCTGGCTGACGGCCCGGAACACGATCTTCCTGTAAAAGAAATCGCGGATATGAAAAAAGGTATGACCTGATCTTCGGACCGGGTCATACCTTTTTAAGTGCTTATTATTACCAGTTGAGCACGGAATCATTCTTTTTCATGTTATTGCGGATGCTTTCGCAGCACTTCCTGAATTCTTTCAGCTCATCTTCAGGCAGGTCATAGCGGATGATCTCCTCCACGCCGTTTCTGCCGATCATGCAGGGAACGCCGGCGAAGACGCCGCTGACGCCGTACTCGCCCTGCTGCAGCATGCTGGCAGGCATGATGGCGTGTTCATCGTGAAGAACCAGTTCCACGACCCTGGAAGCGGTAGTGGCAATGCCGTATTCGGTGCAATGCTTGCCTCTCAGGACCAGGTAGGCGTTTTCCTCCGCCTTTTTACGGAAGGCATAGTGGTCAAAACGGAAACGCTCATCGGCTTTGGCCAGCTCCGCCAGCGGCTTGCCGCAGAAGGAGACGATGGACCAGGGAACCATGATGGCGGCCCCGTGTTCGCCCATCATACAGGCCGTGATCGAGCGGTGGGCAATGCCGGTCTGCTTAGCCAGCAGGGAGATGAGTCTGGAGGTGTCAAGACCGGTGCCTGTGCCGAAAACATGCCCCAGGGGCAGGCCGGAGAGCTTTGCCACCTGTGAGGTGATGATGTCGCAGGGATTGGAGATGTTAATAATAATACCCTTGAAACCGCCGGCCATGACCTTTGGGATAAAATCATTGACCTGGGCGATGTTGAAATTCAGTTCATCCAGCCGGTCCATGGTTTCCAGCAGCAGCTTCATGTTGCCGACACTGACTATGATGATGTCGCAGTCCCCCAGATCCTCATAGGCAGCGGTATTGACTGTGGCTGCGTAGGGGCAGTAGGACATGGCGTCCCTCAGATCCTGACATTCAGCTTCCACCTTGGCGGTGTCTGTGTCCACCAGCAGCAGTTCATCTGCAAGTCCTTTAAGTAAGAGTGCGTAGGCGACGTTTTTTCCGACGGCGCCAAGGCCGATGATGGCGATTTTTCTGGTCTTCATGTTGTGTTACCTCGATTCTTTGTTTGATGGATCCTGAAATTGAAAGAGCAGCCGGGCCGCGAGATTTGTGCTGCGGGCCAGCATCATCAGCTGATAGCAAAACTGCCTGCCGCTGGGCAGAGGATATCTGGCCAGACCTTCGCCCTGGACATCCAGCACAAAGCCCGGGACCAGGGCCACTCCGTGGCGGGCGTGGACCATCATGAGCTGGGCGTCGGTGGAATTGGTCTGCTCGATCTGCTCCGGGACCAGTCCGAATTCTTCATTCAGAATGTTATGGAGCAGGAGCATGGAGGAAGGACCGGTATCCTCACAGTTGGTGATCAGACATTCGTTTCGGACCATTTCGGTGATATCACTGCCGGCATAGCGGGCAGCGACCTCCGGGTGGGCCACCAGATAATTGGCCGAGGAAAAGAGGGTCCGGGAGAGCAATTCGTTTTTGGCGAAGGCCTCCTGGCAGGTTTCCAGGGCGATGATCACATCCAGAGCGCCGGTGCGCAGCTTCTCGGACAGTTCACTGTAGGAATACTGCATGATATCCGCCTTGATCTCCGGATGGCGGGACAGGAAGGCCGTGAAAAACTGCCCCATGGAGCAGTATTCATAGAGCCCGATGCCCACCTTGACATGGCCGTGATAGTTGGCGGCGATGACCTGAAGCTGCCCTAAGGTATCCTCATAGCTTTCCAGGATCCCCCTGACCTGACGATAGTAGTACCTGCCCGCGGCGGTCAGCTTCACACTGTGGGGCGACCGGTCAAACAGACGGACGCCCAGACGGTCCTCCAGCGAAGCGATATACTGGCTGACGGCCGTCTGTGAAACCTGATATTTGGTGGCAGCCTGGGTAAAGCTCAGGCCTTCGGCCACGGCGATAAAATACTTGATCTTGCGGTTGATCACGACATCTCCTCCTCGGAAACGAACGTTTTCTATTCTGTGTTACATCTTATCATAAGAAAAATCTTTTTACAAGAATAATGCTTGCATTATTTTCAGTTTGTGGTAGAATAGGGACAGCACTTGAAATTTTAACGTATTAGCATGTTAAAACAGGACATCATGGGAGGACTTTCATGAAAACGATCGGGCAGAAACTGACGGCCGGACTGGCAGTATGCGGTCTGGCGGCAGCCTTACTGGCAGGATGCGGCGCATCTTCATCATCATCGACAACCAAAGCATCTGAACAGGCAGCTGCACAGGCGGCCTCTGAAACCGAGGCGGCGGCGGACGGTAAGGTCTACCAGATCGGTATCTGTCAGCTGGCCCCTCACGCGGCGCTTGACAAGGCGACGCAGGGATTTGAGGAAGCCCTGATCGAACTGCTGGGCGAGGACCATGCAGCTTTTGATTATCAGAATGCCCAGGGTGACGCCCAGGTGTGCTCAACCATCGCCAATCAGTTTGTGGCGGACGGTAAGGACCTGATCATGGCCAATGCCACAGCCTCCCTGCAGGCCTGCGCCAACGCCACGAAGGATATTCCGGTGGTAGGCACCTCTGTCACCAGCTTTGCCTCTGCTTTGGATATTGAGCTGGATGAAAATGCCTGTACCGGCATCAATGTGACCGGCACCAACGACCTGACCCCGCTGCAAATGCAGGCGGAGCAGATCAAGGATATTTTCCCGGATGTGCGGCAGGTGGGTATCCTCTTCTGTTCGGCGGAGATCAATTCCGTCTACCAGGCAGAGCATATCAAAGCCACTCTTGATGAGCTGAATGTGGCCTACAAGGATTTCAGTTTTTCTGATTCCAATGACCTGCAGGCAGTGGTGACCATGGCCTGCTCGGAATGTGATGTCCTTTATATTCCTACGGATAATACGGCAGCGGCCAATACCGGCGTCATCGACGGCGTGGCCCGCCCGGCCGGTGTACCCATTATCACCGGTGAGAAGGATACCTGCGCGGGATGCGGCCTGGCTTCCATCTCCATCGATTTTTACAAGATAGGCTACAGGGCCGGTGAAATGGCCTATGACATCCTGGTCAACGGCGCGGATCCGGCAGTCATGACCGTGGAGGATCCTGACCTTAATGCCCTGTCTTATGTTTATAATGCAGAGATCGCATCTGATCTGAATATCACCCTGGACGAGACCTACACAGCTATCGACTAATCGTAAAGTCCCGGGGATAGACAGTCAGTGTGAACGGTCTTATCGGAGGCGGCCTTTTTCGGAAGCACCGGTAAGACCTTTTTTTACTGGCAAAGGAGGTTTTTATCATGGCAGAAGCCTTTACGGCAGCGGTATGTCAGATGTGCTCGGGAAAGGACCGGGCGGAAAATCTTGAGAGGGCGAAGGCGCTGATCGCCAGGGCAAAGGTCCTGGGGGTGGATGTGGTCGTTTTGCCGGAATACATGGCCTTTAACGGCAAGGGCTATAAGTATCAGGGCGAAAGCCTGCAGGGGGAGACGGTGACCTGCTTAAGGAAGGCCGCCGCCCGGCATGGCCTCTGGATCGTGGGCGGCACCTTCCCTCTTGAAAATGAGGGGGCTTTTCCTTATAATACTTTGCTCGTCATATCGCCTGACGGGGAGATCCGCTGCAGCTACAGTAAGCTCCATCTTTTTGACATACACGTTGACGGCGCGCCAAAAAGGGGAGAATCCGGAGGCTGCAGTCCGGGTGACCGGATCGTGCTTCTGGACACCCCCTTCGGCAGGTGGGGCTTTGCCATCTGTTACGATCTGCGTTTTGGCGAGCTGTTCCGCCTGCAGGCGGAAGCCGGGGCAGATGTGATCTTCATGCCTTCCTCCTTTACCAGAGTGACGGGAGAGGCTCACTGGGAGGTACTGCTCCGGGCCCGGGCCATTGAAAACTCTGTCTATATTCTGGCACCGGACCAGGCCGGAGAATCCGAGATCATGGAGGCCTACGGTCACAGCATGATCGTGGATCCCTCAGGCAAAGTCCTGGCGCAGGCCCGGGCAGAAGAGGAGGTCCTCCTGGCGAGGATCGATCCGGAGCTGTCAGGACGTCTGAGAAGGCAGTTTGCTGTCTTTGACAACCGGCGGCCGGACATGTATCAGCTGAGCTCAGACAAGATTAGTTGTCTATAATATTAAAAAAGACTTGTATTTCCTCTGTAATGTGGTACAATTATAATTACTACGACACATCGACGCTTTAAAGCGTAAAAATTCAACGTAACACATAAAAGGAGATATTCGATATGAGTTTTAAGTTCAGGAAAATGATGGCATTCACAGCAGCAGCATCACTGAGTCTTGCAGCCCTGGCTGGCTGCGGCGGCTCTTCTTCATCCGCGCCGGCAGCCACGGAAAAACAGACCCAGGCAGCATCTGAGGCGGCTTCCGGGGCAGAAGGCGGCAAGGTCTACCAGATCGGTATCTGTCAGCTGGTTCAGCATGACGCTCTGGACCGCGCGACCAAGGGCTTTGAGGATGCGCTGGTCGAGCTTCTGGGTGAGGGCAATGTGGAGTTTTCCGAGCAGAATGCCCAGGGTGATTCCCAGAACTGTGCGTCCATCGCCAATCAGTTTGTCTCGGACGGCAAGGACCTGATCATGGCCAATGCCACCGCATCTTTGCAGGCCTGCTCCAATGCCACCAAGGATATTCCGGTGGTCGCCACCTCCATCACCAGCTTTGCTTCCGCTCTGGATATTGAGCTGGATGCCAATGGCTGCACCGGTTTCAATGTTACCGGTACCAATGACCTGGCGCCGCTGGATCAGCAGGCGCAGATGATCGCCGACCTCTTCCCGGAGGTTCAGCAGGTCGGTCTTCTGTACTGCTCGGCCGAAGCCAATTCAGCCTACCAGATCGAGCATATCGAGGGCTTCCTGGACACTCTGAATATCGCCTATAAAGAATACAGCTTCTCTGATTCCAATGACCTGCAGTCTGTGGTC
>CADAIF010000051.1:0-9559 GCA_902787905.1 uncultured Lachnospiraceae bacterium | reverse complement strand
CTCCAATACGGAGCTGATCGATTCCGTCACCAGGCCGGCAGGCGTTCCGGTCATCGTCGGCGAGGAGAGCCTTTGCAGAGTCTGCGGTCTGGCTTCCCTGTCCATCGACTTCTATGACATCGGTCATCGTGCCGGTGAGATGGCTTATGAAATCCTGGTAAACGGTGCAGATCCTGCCACTATGCCGGTCGAGGATCCGGATCCGGAATCGCTTGACAAGGTTTACAATCCGGAGCTGGCCAAGGTCCTGAACATTACCCTGCCGGAGGATTACGAAGAGCTGAACCTGGATTAATATGAAACATTTAAGGCCCTGTCTCACAGGCAGCTGCAGAGGCTGCTTCGAGACAGGGCCTTTTTCTTGCGAAAACGGCGCTGCGGTGGTATAATCAGAGCATCTTAGATTACTCAGACAGGGGGCGGTATTATGGATAAACAAAGACCAAGGGGACGACAGAAGAACGTGACGAGCGGCGGCGGCGTACACCGGCGCGGCAGCGGACTCGGTACAGGCCCGGTCGGTTCACCTGACGGTTACAGCGGCCGCAGGCCGTCCGGAAGCTCGGGCGGCGGTATGAACCGGGCAGCCAAAGCCGGCGGCATCAGCCTGCCGGTCATCATCATCCTGATCGTCGTTTTTCTGTTGAAGGGCGGCGGCTCAGGCGGCGGCGCGGACCTTTCATCCCTGACCGGCTACGGTACCGGCGGAACCAGTTCCTACGGCAGCCAGTACGGTTATTACGACAATAACTCCGGCAGTTCATCCACATCATCCTCACAGCAGACCACCAATGGCTGGGCCATCTCCTCCAATACAACGGCGGCGGTGGATACGGAAGTGGCCGGCGGCTCCAGGGCCAAGTATACGGAGATCCTGGGCAACGGTCAGGATGTAGTGACCATCATGGTCTACCTGTGCGGCACGGACCTGGAGTCCAGGAGCGGCATGGCTACCTCGGATCTGCAGGAAATGGCAGCGGCGGACATCGGCGATAATGTCAATCTGCTGGTCTACACCGGCGGCTGCAGAAGCTGGCGCAACAATGTGGTCAGCTCCAGTGTCAACCAGATCTACCAGGTCAAGGGCGGCGGCTTAAAGCGCCTGGAGAGTGACATGGGCACCGGCGCCATGACCAACAAGGACACCCTGGTTTCCTTTATCAAGTGGTGTAAGCAGAACTTCCCGGCCAACCGTAATGAGCTGATCTTCTGGGATCACGGCGGCGGTTCCGTCAGCGGTTACGGCTATGATGAGAAGTACAGCCGCAGCGGTTCCATGAACCTGGCAGCCATCAATACCGCTTTGAAGGAAGCCGGTATGAAATTCGACTTTATCGGTTTTGATACCTGTCTTATGGCTACGGCGGAGAACGCCCTGATGCTGAATCAGTACGCGGACTATCTGATCGCCTCTGAGGAGACGGAGCCCGGCGTGGGCTGGTATTATACCGAATGGCTGACCGGACTCAGCAGGAATACCTCCATGCCGACACTGGAAGTGGGCAAAAATATCATCGACGGCTTTACAAAGGCCTGTGCCCAGAAGTGCCCCGGCCAGAAAACGACCCTGTCTATGATCGATCTGGCGGAGCTGGCCAATACCATGCCGGATAAAATGGCCGCTTTCTCAAAATCCATCAGCGGCCTGATCAGTGACAAGAATTATAAGCAGGTTTCCGATGCCCGAAACGGCACCAGGGAATTTGCCCAGACCAACAGGATCGACCAGGTGGATCTGGTCCATCTGGCTCAGAACATGGGCACAAAAGAGGGCGAGGCCCTGAGCGAGGTCATTCAGAATGCGGTCAAATATAACCGAACCTCCTCCAATATGACCAATGCCTATGGCCTGTCCATTTATTTCCCCTACCAGAAGGTTTCCTATGTGGACACCGTGGTCGATACCTATGATGCCATCGGTATGGGAGAGGAGTATTCCCAGTGCATCAGGGAATTTGCCAATCTTGAGGTCAGCGGCCAGGTGGCTGCCGGCGGCACGGGTTCTCCCCTGACGTCCCTCTTCGGCGATTACAGCGGCCAGTCTGTATCCGGCGGCAATGCCGACATGATCGGTCAGCTTCTGACAACCTTCCTGAGCGGTGATTACAGTTCCATCTCCGGTCTGAGCAGCGGCAATACCGGTTTCCTGACCGGCAGGTCCATGCCCACCGAGGAAGTGACAGAATATCTGTCTGAAAACTATCTTGACGCGGCGGCCCTGACCTGGGAGAAGAATGCCGACGGGCAGCCCGTCATGAAGCTGTCTGACCAGCAGTGGTCTCTGGTCCATACCCTGGATCAGAACATGTTCTACAACGACGGCGAGGGCTACATTGACCTGGGCTGTGACAATCTCTACAGCTTTGACGACGAGGGCAATCTGATCGCGGATACAGACCGTACCTGGCTGGCCATCAATGGTCAGGTCGTGGCCTACTACCATATGGATACCGTGGATGACGGTGAGAATTACTGTATCACCGGCAGAGTCCCGGCCCTCCTGAACGGGGAGCGGGTCAACCTGATCCTGGTCTTTGATAATGAGCATCCGACCGGCTATATCGCCGGTGCCCAGACGGATTACCGGGATGGTGAGACGGATACAGCGGCCAAAAACATGGTGACCCTGGAGGTCGGCGATACCCTGGATTTCCTCTGCGACTATTACAGCTATGACAAAGAATATCTGGACAGCTATATGCTGGGTGAGCAGATGACCGTCTCGGATCACATGACCATCAGCAATGTGGATGTGGGCAGCGGCGAAGTCCTCCTGACCTACCGCTTTACGGATATTTATAATCAGGAATACTGGTCAGATACCCTGGTCTATTAATCGGGGCTACACTTTGTCAAAATCGTATTTTGCTTTTTCTCTGCCGTTAGGATATATTAATCATGATACGGCCGAGGCCGTATGAGCAGAGAGGAAGATAAATATGAGTAAAATCGGTCTTGTAGTTGAGGGCGGCGGCATGAAGTGCGCTTACAGTGCCGGCGTCCTCGACTCTTTTTTAGACGAAAACATTAACTTTGACTATTGTATCGGTGTGTCGGCAGGCAGCGCCAACATTGCCTCCTATCTGGCAGGGCAGCGGGGCAGGAACCTGCGCTTTTACACCGATCATATCCATGAGCCGGGGTATTTCGGCATCAGGAGTTTCCTGAAAACTGGAGATCTTTTCGGCCTCCGTTACATCTACGGCACCCTGACCAACAGTGACGGGGCGGATTATCTGGACTATGAAAAGATGATGGAGAATCCCAGTGAGCTGGTGGCCGTGGCAACCAACGCCCGGACCGGTAAGCCTGCCTACTTCTATAAAAAAGAGGTAGTCAAGGATGATTACAAGGTCTTCATGGCCTCCTGTGCTTTGCCGGCCGTGTCCAGACCGGTGGAGATCGGCGGGGAATACTACTATGACGGCGGCGTTTCGGATTCCATTCCGGTACGCAAGGCCCTGGCGGACGGCTGTGACAAGCTGGTCCTGATCCTGTCCAAGCCCAGGGACTATGTCAAGCAGCCTGAAAAGTTCCGGCTCTTTTACAGCATCGCCTGCAGGAAGTTCCCCAGGATCATTCATCTTTTAAACCGCCGTCATGTGATCTACATGAAAGCCATGCGGCGGGCCTATGAGCTGGAGAAAGAGGGCAAGGCCTTTATCTTCGCCCCCAGTGAGCATTTGCCCATGGGCACCTATGATATGGACGAGGCGGCCAATCAGAAGCTGTACGACCTGGGTCTTTCGGACTTTCAGGCACAGCTGGCTGACCTGAAGGCCTTCATGAACGAGGACTGATTTTTACGTCTGCGGGAGGAAACGCACATGAAACTGCGCATGACAGAAACTATCAGAATGTATTTTGATGCCGACTTTGAAATCCGGCAGGATGACGAACTGTTGGGCAAGGCAGCCATTCGTAATTGCATGCAGGAGGATCCGGGGTCTCTGACGGTCACCTTTGCCGGCAGAAAGATCACCATGACCTATCCCGGCGTGACCGGCGGTTTCAAGGGCTTTGACCCGGCCTATCGTCATCTCCTGACCGAGGATGGCAGGGAAGCAGGTTATATCGAGCGTATTTCCGACGGAGGTTTCTTTTCCAAAGACTATCATATGGAAATGGTTCTGGACGGTGAAAAGGTTTTCTGCTATGAGGTGAAGCTGGGAGAGGAGGGGACTGCTTTCCCCCTCTACCGGGACGGTAAGATCAAAGGACAGGGGCGTCTGCCCCAGAAGATCTATCAGGACAGATATAATTACACGCTGGCGGCGGAGGATGAAGTCTCGGCCCTGATGCTGATCCTCTGTCTTTGCTACCGTTACTATGCCTTTGCTTTTGTGCCGGGCAAGGAAACGGAAAAAGCCTTTGAAAGGACCTTCGGCACCACAAGAAATAAGGCCATCCGTGACAAGTATGATCCTGATTATGAGAAGAAGGTTTAAGGGCTGGGCCAAGAAAAAAAGACATCACAAGGATGTCTTTTTTTCTTGCCTGATGATCAGACGTTGAAGCGGAAGACGATCACATCGCCGTCCTTGACCACATATTCCTTGCCCTCCATACGGACCAGACCCTTTTCGCGGGCACCGGCATAACCGCCGTTGCTGACCAGGTCATCGTAGGAGACGACCTCGGCCTTGATGAAGCCGCGCTCAAAATCCGTGTGGATCTTGCCGGCAGCCTGAGGCGCCTTGGATCCGTTTTTAATGGTCCAGGCCCGGCTTTCATCCGGACCGGTGGTCAGGAAGCTGATCAGGCCCAGCAGATGATAGCTGGCACGGATCAGTTTATCAAGACCGGACTCGGACAGCCCCAGAGTCTCCAGAAATTCCTGCTTTTCATCATCCTCCAGCTCCGCGATCTCCTGCTCGATCTGGGCACTGATCACGAAGACCTCGGAATTCTCGGCCGCGGCAAACTCGCGGACCTTCTGAACCATTTCATTGGACTGGCCGTCATCCGCCAGATCATCCTCAGCCACATTGGCAGCGTAGATCACCGGCTTGGCCGTCAGCAGCCAGTAGCCCTTGATCAGGGCAGCCTCATCCTCATCCTCCGGTTCATAGCTGCGGGCAGGACTGCCGTTTTCCAGATGCGCGATCAGCTTCTGCAGCAGCTCATTTTCCTTACCCAGGCTCTTATCGATCTTGGCGCTCTTGCCGACTCTGGCCTGACGGCGCTCAAGCACCTCCAGGTCCGCGAAGACCAGCTCCAGATTGATGGTCTCGATATCCCTGATGGGGTCGATGCTGCCGTCCACATGGATGATATTACTGTCCTCAAAGCAGCGGACCACATGGACGATGGCGTCACATTCACGGATGTTGGCCAGGAACTGATTGCCCAGACCTTCACCCTTACTTGCGCCTTTGACAAGACCGGCGATATCCACGAATTCGATCGTCGCCGGGACGATCCTTGCGGAGTGGTGCATTTCGCCCAGCACATCCAGACGATGATCCGGCACCGTAACGATCCCCACGTTGGGGTCGATGGTGCAGAAGGGGTAATTGGCGGACTCAGCGCCTGCCTTTGTCAGTGAATTGAACAATGTACTTTTGCCTACGTTGGGCAGACCAACGATACCTAATTTCATTTATATGATTCTCCTTTGCGATATCTGTGGATGCGGCAGACGTATTCACTGATCAGAGAAGCGTCTGCCGCAATTAATAATATATCACACAGAACTATGCATCTCAACACGTTTTAGAGGAAAAACTTCCTGTTTTTGGGACACATTCCCACCCGGAGCTGCCTTTTGGCAGCTCCTTTTTTGTGTCCGGAACATGAAACGCAGTCTGTCACCAACCCCTCACAAACCCTCATTTTGCAAAGATGTTACAAGAAAATTAAATCATAAAAACTTTAGGTTTGCCTATTGATATATCCCAGTAAATGGTTTAAAATGATTTCAGAAGTGGTAGAAAGTGGTTGCATGTGGATATTTGTGGTGATCATTTTGGCCGTTGGGTTTCAACAGGCCATTTTTTTCTCACCTGACCCTTTGGAAGCTTCTTTTTGAAACCTGTTGTACCATGTCTGATGATGCCCGTGTTTTAAGGGCGTGCTGTTATTCATAGGAGAATAAAACATGAGCATGGATGGATTTATCGGTGAGTATAATCATACGATCGATACAAAGGGCAGGGTGATCATCCCGCTCAGGTTCCGTGAGGAACTGGGGGAGAAGTTCTATCTGTCCAAGGGCCTTGACGGCTGTCTGTGGATCCATCCAATGGAGGAGTGGCAGCAGTTCCGGGCAAGCCTTCGGGAGCTTTCCGCGATCGATGAGGACAGCAGACTTTTCAAACGTTTTTTCCTTTCCGGCGCAACGGAATGTGAGCTGGACAAGCAGGGCCGTATACTTATCCCCGGCCCCTTAAGGACCTATGCCAAACTGATCAAGGATGTGGTGGTCACAGGTCTGGATAACCGTATAGAAGTCTGGAGCCAGGAGAATTGGGATGTTATGAATGATCTCGATCCCGCGGCTATGAATAAAGTAGCAGCCCGTCTTTCCAGTATGGGCATTAAAATCTAGGAGGCAGTGATGGCTTTTTCCCATGTATCGGTTCTGCTGAATGAAACAGTGGACTATCTTTCCGTTCACAGCGGCGGCACTTATGTCGACGGGACGCTGGGCGGCGGCGGTCATGCGGAGGAAGTGTTAAAGCGTCTGAAGGGCAGCGGCAGGCTGGTGGGGATCGACCAGGACGCGGCCGCCATCGAAGCGGCAGGAGAGCGGCTGAAGCCCTTCGGCAGCCAGGTAACAATCGTCAGGAGCAACTACCATGAAATGCCGGAGGTTCTCGAGGACCTTGGCATTGAAAAGGTCAGCGGCATCGTCCTGGACCTGGGCGTCTCTTCCTATCAGCTGGACACAGCGGAAAGGGGTTTTACCTACCGGGTGGACGCCCCGCTGGATATGCGTATGGACCAGCGTCAGGACATGACGGCCCGGGATATCGTCAATACCTATTCGGAAACGGAACTCTTTCATATGATCAGGGATTACGGGGAGGACCGGTTCGCAAAGAATATCGCGAAGCATATCGTGGCGGCAAGGGCTAAGGCTCCTATAGAGACGACCTTTCAGCTGAATGACATCATCAGGGCTGCTATTCCCGCCAAAGTAAGGGCCACAGGCGGTCATCCTTCCAAAAGGACCTTTCAGGCAATCCGTATTGAGTTGAACCGGGAACTGAATGTCCTTGAGGATTCCCTGGACGCCATGATCGATCTTCTGGAGGATCACGGAAGGCTTTGCATCATCACCTTCCATTCCCTGGAGGACCGCATCGTCAAAACGATTTTCAACAGGAATGAAAAACCCTGTACCTGTCCGCCGTCTTTCCCGGTCTGCGTATGCGGGAAAAAGTCAAAGGGCAGGGTCATTACCAGGAAACCGGTACTGCCAAGTGAGGAGGAGCTCGCGGGCAACAGCCGGTCAGGAAGCGCAAAATTACGAGTGTTTGAACGCATGATCATATAAGTTGAGGAGTGGAGCAGATGGCTGAATATCGCAGAAAAGAAAGAAATGTACCGGATATCAGAACATCTTCAAGGAAGTATTATACGGACGGCAGTGCTGCCAGGCAGCCGAAAGAGGTCGTCAGGCCGCGTAAAAAGACTGAAGTCAAAGAGGAACCCCGTTATGAAAAACGTGTTTCCACCTTCAGCCTCAGGTACACAGCCTTTCTTGTTCTGGTGGTTACGGCAATCCTTTTTTCATGCTTCACCTATCTGCATGCACAGTCGGAGCTGTCAGCAGCTAAAAATGAGGTCAACAGCAAGCAGGCGACACTGGTCCTGGCTCAGAACCAGACCAGTTCTCTGGAGGATTCTCTGACCACATCTGTGGATCTGGACGAGGTTTACAGGATCGCGACCGGCCGGCTCGGCATGGTCTATGCGAATGAGGATCAGGTGATCTATTATCACAGCACGAACAGTGATTATGTCAGACAGTATCAGGCAATACCGGATGGAAAGAAATAAGAATGAGCAAGGTCGGGTGAGAAGATGTCAGGAAGGAAAAGGATAAAGAGATTTTCAAAGACGAACAGAAGGCGTCTGAGCCTGGTGTTCGTCTTTGTGATCATCTGCTTTGCTGTTCTCTGCATCAGGCTGGTTTTTCTTGAGGTCACCCGGGGGGAGACCTACGAGAAAAAGGTTCTGACCATGCTGAATTACAATTCGGATATCATCCCTTATCAGCGAGGGGATATCACTGACCGCAACGGCACGGTCCTGGCCACCAGTGAGAATATCTACAATCTGGTTCTGGACGCCTATGTGGTCAACTACAGCACGAATGAGAATACCAGGCAGTATGTGATCGATGCGCTGGTCAGGTATTTTGATATGGATGCGGATGAAGTTGCGGAAAAGCTCGATGAAAATCCGGAGAACAGATATATCGTACTCAAAAAGGGGATGGACTATGAACAGCGCCGTGAGTACGATAATTTTATGAATTCCGAAGAGGAAGAGGATTTAAAGATCAGCAAAGTCATCGGCAACGCCATCTGGTTTGAGGAGGAGTATAAAAGGACTTATCCCTTCTCCACCCTGGCCTGTGACGTGCTGGGCTTTGAGTCGGCGGATGACACGGCCAACTATGGTCTGGAAAACAGCTACAACAGTGTTCTTTCGGGAACGGACGGCCGCAGGTACGGTTATATCAATGACGAAGTCAACATGCAGACGGAGACCAGGCTGCCGCAGAACGGCAGCACAGTGGTCTCTACTTTGGATGTCAATATTCAGAGGATCACGGAAAAATATCTGAACAATTTCATGGAGGATATCGGCGCTGAAAACATCGCCGCTATTGTCATGAACCCTAACAACGGCGAGATCCTGGCCATGGCCAGCGCGCCGGTTTTTGATTGCAATAACCCCCATGACACCACGGTGGCCATGTCGGCATCCGAGATCAAAGCCTGGCTGGAAAAGAAGAATTCAGAGGGGTCAGGCAAGTGGACAGAAAGCGACCTGATCATGAATATCTGGCGTAATTTCTGTGTCAACGATTCCTATGAGCCCGGTTCCACAGCCAAGACCATGACCGTTTCCTATGCTCTGGACCAGGATGTGGTGAAGGAAAGGGATACCTTTGACTGTGACGGGGGCCAGACCTACGCCGGCGACGGCACCTATGAAGCCGTCCACCTCCCCGGAAAGGATGACCAGGGCCTTGACCTGTACTATTCCGTGCTGGAGAGCCATGTGAACGGCTACACCGTTACATATACGGCCCCGTCCTATGACGAGGCGACCCGCACCTGGACCTGCGACGTAAAGAACACCCTTACCGGTTATTATCCCATAACCGTAAGAAAGGTCCTGAGGGGATACAATGACGCCTCCCTTGAGACATTCCTCTTCAGCGTCAGACCCGACACGGATGTGGACAACGGTATATTGTTCCCCCAGCCCTTCAGGACGGAACTGACGATCACCGGAGCGGGCGAGACCAAGGCGGAGTTCCTTCTCGACCGTGACGGTCTGTACCTGTACCTGATAAGCGAGACAGAGGGAGACAATG
>CADAIF010000050.1:19862-28080 GCA_902787905.1 uncultured Lachnospiraceae bacterium | reverse complement strand
GGCATCGATGTTCTGGGACTGAGCCCCAACAACATGGGTGTGGCTACCTCACAGAATTATCCTGACGCCCTGGCCGGTGCGGCCTTCTGCGGTTTTAAGAGATCCGTGCTGATCCTGGCAGATGACAAGGCCACGCAGAATACATCTTTTCCGGCGGACTACGCGGGTATGATCAAAAAGGGTTTTGTCTTCGGCGGCGAAACGGCAGTAGGCAAGAAGACCCTGAATCTGCTTCAGGCGTCGACAGAGTAAAAAATCGAACCTGGTTCGGATAAAGGAGGAATATATGCAGTATGAGATCAAGGGAACACCGTTCCCGGTAGTGGAGTGCAAGCTTGAAAAAAACGAAAAAATGATCACTGAGAGAGGCTCCATGGTATGGATGTCGCCCAACATGGATATGCAGACATCCGGCACCGGAGGTCTCGGCCGCCTCTTTGCCGGTGAGGGCATTTTCCAGAACATCTACACCGCCGCCGGCGGCCCGGGCCTGATCGCCTTTGGTTCCAGTTTCCCCGGCAAGATTGCGGCTGTGGATGTTTCTCAGGAACGCTGGATCTTCCAGAAATCTGCTTTCCTGGCCAGTGAGGCCTCTGTCAGGCTCAGTGTCTTCTTCAGGAAGAAACTGGGTGCAGGCTTCTTCGGCGGCGAAGGCTTTATCATGCAGAAGCTGGAAGGCAGCGGCATCGCCTTTGTGGAGATCGACGGAGAGCTGGTCGAGTACAACCTGGGCTCCGGGCAGAGTATCGTTGTGGACACCGGCAATGTGGCCGGCTTCACCGACACGGTGAGCATGGATATCCAGACCGTCAAGGGCCTGAAGAACAAGCTGCTCGGCGGCGAGGGACTCTTTAACACAGTCCTGACCGGCCCCGGAAAAGTATGGCTGCAGACCATGCCCATCAGCAACGTGGCAGGTGCATTGATCCCGTATATCCCGACAGGGAACAGCTAAAGAAAAAACGGAGCAGCTTGATCTTTTATAACCGAAATACCCTCAATACTATCTTAGGGTGCGCCTTGTAAGCCTTTTAGTAAATCGTTATAATCAAAAGAGGCTGTTACACTCTAAGCTGCATACGAAGAGGAGGATTTTTGTTATGGAAGAAAAGCTGTCATCAGGCAGTTTAAGCGACCAGGAGCTGATTGAGCGCATGGAAAAGGCCGCCAGGAAAGGCGCCAAAGCAGGTGCGAGATCAGCCGGTCGCTTTCATTTTATCTTTAATCTGGTGATTGTTCTGATCCTGGGTTTTTTGGCAGTATCTCAGATGAAACTGCCCAACCTGTTTTCAAGGGATGAACCTGTGGAGAATCATGATCTGACCCTGAACAACCAGGGAGTTCTTGGTTATACAGCGGTGGATTTTGCCGATGCAATCCTGGGCGATACCAAACAGTTAAAGAAGCTGGAAGTCTTTACCGCAGAGGTTTCCGATGTGGCGACAGTGACAGACACAGGTCTGGGAAATCTGAAGGTGTTTTCAAAGGTTCAGCTGATCACTTTTCATGGTTCAACTGTCTACACAGTGGATCTCAGTTCATTATCCCGGGATGATATCACTGTGAATGAGGACGAGAAAACGGTAACGCTTTCCATTCCTCACGCCCAGCGTGGTGACATCAACGTACCGAGTGACAAGATGGAGTTTGGTGATGTTGATAAGGGTCTTCTGGCATTTGGTGAAATACATCTGACACCTGAGGAAAATGCCAAAATCGAGACAAAGATCATGGAAAAAATGAATCAGCGTCTGGATGAAGATAAGGTGGATGAATCAGCAGATAAGTTTGCGGTCATGTCTGTCTGGGAAATCTTCCAGCCCATGATCGAATCAGTTTCTCCGGATTATAAGCTGGATGTGGTTTTTCAATAATTGTTGATGCAGACAAGGAGCGGTGTGGATGATGGAATACACAGCATGTGTGATCACTGTAAGTGACAAGGGTTCAAGGGGCGAGCGGGAGGACAAGTCCGGACCGGCCATCTGCGAAATGCTGGAGGCGGATGGCTGGAGGATTGTGGAGACCGTGATCGTTCCGGATGAGATCGATGAGATCAGGAAGGCCATGATCCGGTTTGCGGATGAGACAAAGGCCTGCCTGATCGTGACAACCGGAGGCACCGGCTTTTCAAAACGGGATGTGACCCCGGAAGCAACCCTTAGCGTCATTGAGCGGGCCGCGCCCGGTATCCCGGAGGCCATGCGGGCCAAGTCCATGTCTGTAACTGTACGGGGCTGCCTGTCCCGGGAGGCGGCAGGTCTGCGCGGCGACAGTCTTATCATTAATTGTCCGGGCAGTGTGAAAGCGGTCCGGGAATGTCTGGGGGCAGTACTGCCTGCTTTAAAGCATGGCGTGGAGATCCTGCGGGGCGAGGCCGGTGAGTGCGGCAGCCATGCCTGACCGTAGAGAAAGGAGTCGGTTATGAGTAAAAAAGCACCTTCTCTTGACAGCTGGATCCGGGAGGCCAAAGCGCTTCCGGAAGCTGCGGATGCCGGCATGTTTCTCTTTCATAACGGTGTGGTCCGTCAAAGCCCTAAAGCCCGGGTACGTGAGGGAAATGAGGAAGCGGCAGATGTGACAGGCATGTATTTCTCCTATGATGCAGAAATGGTGGAGGCGGCCATCCGCCGGGCCCGGCAGATGGCCGGCATTGTCTATGTCCGCGTATGGCTCAATGAAGGCCTTCTTTCCGTGGGTGATGACATCATGCTGGTCCTGGTGGGCGGTGATATCCGGCCCCATGTGATCGATGCCCTCCAGGCCCTGGTCGGTGAGCTTAAGAATCATTGTGTGACAGAAGAGGAGATCAGCAAATGACAACTCATTTTTATCTGAAGGGCAGCGATGCCTATAAAATCGATGCGATGAGCTGGCCCTGTGAGCGCCCCATGGCGGTGCTCCTGTGCCTTCACGGCTTTGCGGGGGATAAATACAGCACAGTGATCGAAGCTGTGGCAGAACGCTTTTCCGCCCATATGCAGGTGCTGACCTTCGACTGGCCGGCCCATGGCGACAGCAAGGCGGACCCATCTATGCTGACCGTGGACAGGTGTCTGGAAGATCTGGATACCATGATCGGCTATATCAATGAGCATTATCCGGGACTGCCTCTTTATGCCTTTGCTACCAGCTTCGGCGGTTATCTGCTCCTGAAGTATCATGCCCGGGAGCCGGAGGTCTTTGACAGGATCATCCTCAGGTCGCCGGCCCTTGATATGCCCGAGGTCGTCCGTCATTTTATGGACGATGAGACCTATAAGGCCTGGGAGAAGGGCGGCACGGTGGATTTCGGTCTGGAGCGGCCCTTGCCTCTGACCATTGAATTTTTAAGAGAGCTGCGCAGACACGGCGCCGCATTGGGAAGCATTGCGGACAGTGAGCGTTTTATGATCATCCAGGGCGACAAGGATGATGTGGTCTCTCCGGATCTGGCCCGCCGGTTCGCCAGACAGAACGGCATTGCCATCTGCATGGTGGAAGGCGCGGATCACCGCTATAAGAACCCCGGAGATGTGGACAGGATTCTTGAGGCTGCGGTTGATTTCTTTGAGAATTGAGGCGGGTTGAGGCGCCCTTTTCGGTTGTGAATCATTCTCATTTATGATAAAATAATGAGATAAAGTGATTAGGAAAGAAGGGAGCGGACAGGATGAAGTTATTGGATCACGCCATTGTTTTTGCTGTGCAGGCCCACGAGGGGATGTATCGCAAAAACGGCAAGACACCCTATATTATGCATCCCATGGAAGTGGCAGCCATCGTGTCCACACTGACAGATGATGAGGAGATCATGGCCGCGGCCATGATGCATGATATTGTTGAGGATACCCCGGTGACTATAGATGAGATCCGGGCCAATTTCGGCAGCCGTGTGGCTGACCTGGTCGGCGCTGAGACGGAGAATAAAAGGACGACCGCATCGCCTTCGGAAACCTGGCGTCTGCGCAAGGAGGAATCTCTGGAGGTCCTGAGGCAGACAAAGGATCCCGGCGTCAAAATGATGTGGCTGGGCGACAAGCTCTCCAATATGCGTTCCTTCTACAGGCTGTATCTGGAAGAGGGGGACGGTCTCTGGGAGCATTTCAACATGAAAAATGTGGACCAGCAGAAATGGTACTATCAGACGATCAGAGAGTACCTGTCGGAGCTGAAGGAGACGCCGGCCTGGAAGGAACTGGATACCCTGATCCGCTTCGTTTTTCATGAGTCGGAGGAAACCTTGTCTTAAAGGCAGAAACTGTGCTATAGTATATAAGTGCCATTTAGATTAAATAGAACTGGAGTCGAAAAATGCCGGTATTTGATTTTAACAATACACCTGAAGACGGGCAGCAGCCCGTATGTACCTATAAGGTTTTCCGTTCCAATGAAAGGGGGGCCTGTGCTGAGAAACCTATCCTTGTCCTGGATCATCATGCCCGTGCCTGGAAGCATCATTCTCCCGGCGTTTTTACCAACCCGATAAAAAGGACGGCCTTCGAGTTTGCCGAGGAGGACGGAACCATCAGCGCGGATATTCTGAGGATCGATGCCAGGTTCACCAGTCTGCTGCAGTGGCTGGGTGAGAATCATATCAATGTCCAGCTTTCCGGCAGGAATACGGATGAAGGCTATGCGGTTTATAAAATCCGCGAGATCGCTTACGGCGGCGGCACCAAGCTTTCGGCGGAGGACGGCTTTCTTCAGTTTATGATTGAGCGGCTTCTGGCCAGTGACGCGCCGGTTTCTCTTGATCCGGAGGATGAGCCGGATGAGTCCGGCGACGACATGAAGCTGACCAGCCTGCAGAGTATCACGGATTTCATGTACTGTGCCGGCAGGACCCTGCCTGATAATATCAGGCTCTGGGCCCGCAGGAATCTGGCGGTGGCCCGGGCGCATGAGGTTTCCCCGGAGGAGCGCCGTCATGCCCAGAGAGCCCTGTCCATGATGATGAATGTGCAGTGGAAGTCCAATTATTTTGAGTCCATTGATCCTAAGGAGGCCCGCCGTATTCTGGATGAGGAGCTTTACGGCATGGAAAGGGTCAAGCAGAGGATCATCGAGACCATTATCCAGATCAACCGTACCCACACGCTGCCGGCTTACGGCCTGCTTCTGGTGGGACCGGCCGGTACCGGCAAGTCTCAGATCGCCTACGCGGTGGCCCGTATTCTGAAACTGCCCTGGACGACTTTGGACATGAGCTCCATCAACGATCCTGAACAGCTGACAGGCAGCTCCCGTGTTTACGCCAACGCCAAGCCCGGTATCATTATGGAGGCCTTTTCCATGGCCGGAGAGTCCAATCTGGTTTTCATCATTAATGAGCTGGATAAGGCATCTTCCGGTAAGGGCAGCGCCAATCCGGCGGATGTTCTGCTGACCCTTCTGGATAACCTGGGCTTTACAGATAATTACATCGAATGCATGATCCCCACCGTGGGTGTTTATCCCATCGCTACGGCCAATGACAAGTCAAAGATCAGCGCCCCGCTGATGTCAAGGTTCGCAGTGATCGAGATCCCTGACTACAGTTTCGGGGAGAAGCGTATCATCTTTTCCCGCTTTGCCCTGCCCAAGGTGCTTAAAAGGATGGGACTCAGGGAGGATGAATGCGTGATCGAAGGCGCGGCTCTGGATGCGGTCATTCGTCATTTCTCGGATTCTACAGGTATTCGCGACCTGGAACAGGCGGCGGAACATATGGCGGCGAATGCTCTTTATCAGATCGAAGCAGATGGCGCCCGGTCGGTGGTCTTTACCGAGGAAATGGTAGCGCAGCTGTTCGAATAGAAAATGTGAGATTGTTGAAATGGAATATGTGCAGCAGTTAATTTCAAACAGGATCATCATTACAGGCGTAGTCAGCTGGGCCGCGGCCCAGATCCTTAAAACGGTGATCTTTGCTTTGGTGAATCATACATTACGTCTTGAACGCCTTCTGGGCGACGGCGGTATGCCCAGTGCCCATTCTGCAACGGTGACCGCAGTGGCTGTCGCCACTGGTTTTGAGTGTGGTTTTGATTCCGCTGTGTTTGCGGTGGCTTTTTTCCTGGCAGTGGTCGTCATGCACGATGCCGCCGGTGTCAGGCTGGAATCCGGCAAGCAGGCCAAGGCCATCAACGATCTCATGGCCCTGCTTGGAGAGCTTTACTCGGACCGGCTGTCTCCGGAGGACAAGCTCAAGGAGTTTATCGGTCATACACCGCTTCAGGTGGCCGCAGGCCTGTGTCTGGGCCTGGTCGTGGCACTGATCATGAATCTTTAAAAGCAACATAGGCTGCGTACTGTGAAAAACATGGTATGCGGTCTTTTTTTGTGCTAGAATACATATGAACAGATATGCGAAATCCTGAACAGATGGGAGATTAGTCTTATGAGAATGCTGGAATATCTTGAGCAGGACCGGCAGCAGCTGATGCATTCACTGGAAGAGGCCAAAACGCCTGAGAAAGCCTCGGCCGTGATGTCAAAAGAGCTCGAACGCCTGCTTTATCAGTATAATCAGGCCTGTGAAAGCGAGCGGATCAGGGACGCCGCGGCAGGTATGATGCTGGCCGCCCGGAACACCGTGCCCATGGTGGACAGTGTCGGCGAGACCAGGGTCTGGGAATACAGCGGCAGTGAAACATCCGGCAAAGCGCCGGTCTCTAAAATATCCAGAGCCCTGCTTTTCGGAGGCTTCGGCTCTGCGGCCGCCGCCTTAGTTACAGCGGCAACCATGCGGTTCGGCATCCTGGGCCTTGTGGGCGTGCCTGTGGTGATCCTTTTTCTGGCCCTGGCCATGTTTCTCATGTATATGGCCGGCAGCAAAAGAAACGCGCCGGCCGCCGGCAGTGAGAAAAAAGAACGGCAGGTGGAGCTGCTGGTGGACGCCCCCAGGCTTTACCGTTACATGCAGGCCCTGGTCATGGCCATGGACCAGCAGCTGGATACGGTGGGCAGCGAGGAACGTTATGAGGCGGAACAGGCCAGGGCTTCGGAGGCTCTGGCCATGCCGACATCGGAGCTGGACCTGTTCGCGGGCCTGCTTGAGGCTGCCTACAGCAAGGACGGCCAGTATGCCCTGGACCAGATCAGTACCGTCCGTTTTTATCTGCATCAGCAGAAGATAGATGTGATCGATTACAGCGAGGCTTACGAGCAGTGGTTTGATATCATGCCCTCGGGCCGCACCGGGACCATCCGGCCGGCACTGGCGGCAGACGGCAGACTGCTGAAAAAGGGCCTGGCAGCAGGAGGTAAGTAATGGAACGTTTTTATGGTTTTGATCTGGGAGACGCGGAAAGCGCTGTTTCCAGACTGAAAAAGCATGATCAGTCCGTGCCGGAAGTACTGCCTGTCTGCGACGCGAAAAGCTTTATCACGGCCTATGCCCAGCTGATGAACGGAGAGATCCAGATCGGTGAAAAGGCCTGCTATAACGCCCAGGCTGTGAAACGGAAGATCCGCTTTAAAAGCCATTTCCTGACGGATCCGGCCTGCCCGGCGGATGTCCGGAGCTTTGCGGCCGGTGTGCTGGCTGAGCTTTATGCCGGCGGTGACCTGATCCGGGGCGAGGACAGCTGCTTTTACATCGGCTGCCCGGCAGGCTGGGACAAAAACAGCCGGGAGAAATACAGAGAGATCTTTGAACGCTGCGGCTATCCGCCGGTCAGGATCATCTCTGAATCCAGGGCGGCCCTGGTCAGTGCCTGCCAGTCCAGACATCTGCAGGTGGGCTATGACATCCTGTCCAAGCCCGTTCTGGTGGTGGATATCGGCTCCTCCACGACGGACTTTGCCTACATCATGGGCGGCAAAGAGGTGGAAATGCAGACCGCCGGCGAGGTGACACTGGGCGGCGGCGTCATGGATGAGATCCTTCTGGAGCATGCGGTGGCGGCTTCTCCGGACGCGAAAGAGATCCGCAGGATCTTTGCCGAGAGCGAGGCCTGGCGAACCTACTGTGAGTTCGCGGCCCGCAGGTTAAAGGAAAAATATTTTTCAGATGAAGCCTACTGGGCGGACCATGAGTGCCTGCAGCCGGTCATGATCCATTATGACCGGCCGGTGCGTCTGTCCCTGCGTATGGATGCCGGCATGGCGGATGCTCTGCTGGATGAGAAGACGGATCATCTGAACGGACGCTCATTTAAAGAGGTTTTCATGGACAGCCTCGAGGATGTCCGGAACCATATCACCGGCGAAAGGCCCCAGCTGCTTTTCCTGACCGGCGGCGTATCCAGGCTGG
>CADAIF010000050.1:0-19844 GCA_902787905.1 uncultured Lachnospiraceae bacterium | reverse complement strand
CCGTGACTGGTGCGAAAAAACCTTCCCGGAAGCCGTGGTCATCACCGGAACAGAGCCGGAATTCTCCGTTTCCAGAGGCCTGGCCTACTGCGGCCGGATCGATGAGGAAATGAGGGAATTCAGAGAGGAACTGGAAATGCTCAAGGCCACCCGGGTGGTGGAGGATATCGTCCTGAAAAATATCGGCACCCTTTACCGGTCGGCGGTGGATACCCTGGTGGATCCCATCATTGAGCAGGTGGCCATGCCGATCTTTGACCGCTGGCGAAAGGGTGAGATCCGAAGACTGGAGGATACCGATGAGGCCCTTCAGCTGGCCATCGGGGCCTGGCTGAGGACGGATGAGGCCCGGAGCCTGCTGGTGAAGCCTGTGGCAGCCTGGCTCAAGCCCGTGGCAGATGCTTTGGAAACCCACACGCTTCCCATCTGCGTACGCCATCACGTGCCCTACACGGCCCTGAGTCTGAATTCCTATCTTTCTGTGTCCGAGATCGATATCCGCATCGATGCCAGAAATGTCTTTGCGGTGGAAGAGCTGACATTCATGATCGATTCCATCATCTCCCTGCTGGTGGGCCTGATCTGCGGCGGCAGCGGTATTGCCCTGCTCTCGAGCGGCCCGGGCGGTGTGGTGGCCGGCGTTCTGGTGTCCTTCCTGGTGCTGATCCTGGGCAAGGATAAAATGGAAGGCGCCCTGTTAAAGGCTGACCTGCCGGTACCTCTTCGGAAAATGATCCCCAGAGGCGCCTTTGAGAACCGTATGAAGGGCCTGAGCAGCTCAGTAAAAAAGAACTTTTATGAGAGTCTTGAAAAAGAAAAGCACGAGGAGATCACGGCCAGAATGGTCGATGAGATCTCTGCTCAGATAGAGATGTGCCTGACTAAAATGGCGGAGGTTGTAGAAATCCCCCTGGGATAAGTATTATGAATCGTATCAGAAAATTTTTTAACCCGAAATATAATCAGATTGCCGTTTATGTGATCGTCACGGCAGTCATCGGCTTCCTGCTGATCAAAGGACTGAATCACCTGGACCTGGTCATGATCAAGAGCGGTCAGATCCTTTTCCGCCTGGGCATGATCCTGCGGCCGCTGATCGTGGGCTTTGCCCTGGCCTATCTGCTCTATCCGGCAGCGGACCTGTGTGAGCGGTGGCTTAAGCGGCGGTCCGTGTTCAAAAACAGAAAGAAATCTCTCAGAGGCCCGGCGGTCGCCATTACCATGCTGGCGGTCCTGGTGGTCGTCATTGCCTTCCTGTCGGCGGTTCTGTCCGTAATGACCCGGCAGCTGCAGATGATCTCACTGGATGATATTCCTGCCTTTTTGAATACGCTTTCCGGCAACGTGCGGGGCTTTTTCAATACCCTGGAGCTGTGGCTGGAAGAGCAGCAGCTGGGATCGGAGGAGGTCCACGAACTGCTGAGCAGGATCACAGAGATGGGCAAGGGATATGCCCAGGAGCTGGCAGCCAGCCTGATGGGCTTACTTAAGGAGATTCCGACGGTCCTGTCCGGATCCATTTTCGCGGTGGTCTTTGCCATCTATTTCCTTTTAGACGGAAAAGGCCTGCTGCGCTACTGGAACCGAGTGATCCGTGCGCTGACAGGCCGTAGAAGCTATGCGGAGATCCGCCGTTTTGTTTCAGATGCGGACAGGGTCTTTTCCGGTTATATCCGGGGGCAGATCATAGATGCCCTGCTGATGTGTATCATGGTGAGCGTTGCCCTTTCAGTGCTGGGCGTCAAATACAGCCTCCTGATCGGCGTACTGACCGGTATAGGCAACCTGGTGCCTTATATCGGCCCCTTTGTGGCCTACGGAAGCACATCCGTTGTCTGCCTGATCAACGGAGATCTGTCGAAGCTGATCATTGCCATCATCCTCCTGTTTATCATTCAGACGATCGACGGCAACATCATTAATCCCAGGCTGCTCAGTTCCTCCACCAATCTGCACCCGGTCCTGGTCATTGCGGCCCTGCTGATCGGCAACAGTATCGGTGGTTTCCTGGGTATGCTGGTGGCCGTTCCCGTGACAGCCCTGATCAGGATACAGTTCGAACGGGCCGTCGACGGCCTGATCAGGCACAGGGATCTGGCGGAAGACCTTCCTTCGGATTCCCGTGATACAATGAATCATCAAAGCCAAGGATCAGAAGAAAAACAGGGTTCAGCAGAATAAGCCCGATCATAAAGGCAGAGGATTTATGAAACTTCCTTGCGAGAAAGTAATTTTTGAAGGCATAGAGGATCAGGAAAACCAGGGCTGAGATGCTGTAAAACATTTCAGCGATCAGGTTATCCTCCGACAGGTTGCCGCTGATCACCGCGGTCACAAAGAGGGCCAGGGTGATAAAGAAAAAGTAACAACGCCAGCAGAGTTTATAGGACAAAAAGCCGGAATAAAAAGGGATCAGGGCTTTCCAGGAAGGAATGCCGCATTTCCCGAAAATACGCCAGCGAGCGACAGCCGTCGCGGCGACAATGGCCGAAAATACGATTCCCGCAAAGATAGAGGACACAAGAAGAACTGTGAACAATGGCATGGCAGTACCTCATTATCGTATTTATTATTTGTTAAATAGTCTAAATATTATATCCTATAAATCGGGTACACGTCAACCGTCTTGCATTCGCAGGCTTATGTCTGTAAAATTGACAGTATATCGAATAAACAGTGCAGCAGCAGGAAAGGAGTGCGTCATGACAGGTTATAAATACAGCAGACAAAGGGAATGCATCAAAGCCTGCCTTCAGGCCAGACATGACCATCCCACTGCTGAAGATATCTACCGGGATGTGAGAGAGCAGCTGCCCTCCATCAGTCTGGGCACGATCTACCGCAACCTGGCCCAGCTGACCGAAAACGGAGAGATCAGGAAGATCACTGTGGGCGACGGCGTCGACCACTATGACGGCCGGACAGATCAGCATTATCATTTTGTGTGCCGAAGCTGCCATAAAGTCCTGGATCTGAAAATGTCCTTTGACATGGCGATCGATGAGAGCGCGGCAGAGGAGCTGGGGGCCCTGGTAGAGGGCCACATGACCTTCTTTTACGGCCTGTGCGGAAATTGTAATTCTAAGGAAGAGCTTGCGTAATTACAGTTGACCATCATCAGCTTCTGTGTTATACTGACAATAACAGTAATGATTACTGTTTTGTACGAATACTATTCAATATCTTCAAAGGAGGAACAATATTATGAAAAAATGGGTTTGTTCAGTATGCGGTTATGTTCATGAGGGAGATACACCTCCGGAATTCTGCCCGGTATGTAAGGCTCCGGCCAGCAAGTTCATCGAGCAGAAGGGTGAAATGGAATGGGCAGCTGAGCATGTTGTCGGCGTAGCACAGGGCGCTCCGGAAGATATCATTGAGGATCTTCGTGCCAATTTCAGCGGCGAGTGCTCCGAGGTAGGTATGTACCTGGCGATGAGCCGTGTGGCTTACAGGGAAGGTTATCCCGAAATCGGTGAGTACTGGAGAAGAGCTGCTTTTGAAGAGGCAGAGCATGCAGCTAAATTCGCAGAGCTTCTGGGCGAGGTTCTGACAGACTCCACCAAGAAGAATCTTGAAATGCGTGTTGAGGCCGAGAACGGCGCAACAGCCGGCAAGACTGATCTTGCAAAGCGCGCTAAGGCCCTGAACCTTGACGCAATCCATGACACCGTTCATGAAATGGCCCGTGACGAGGCAAGACACGGCAAGGCATTCGCAGGTCTCCTTAAGAGATACTTTGGCTAAGCCTTATGAAGTGGCATAAGAGGTTTGCCGTTCTGGCATGCATCAGCTTCGTGCTGTGCCTGTATACAGGGTATAAGCATCTGTAAAAAATGTAAGAGATTGAGTCCCTTCGGGAAAACCGGAGGGACTTTTCCTGTTTGCCTTTCTCTTTCATATATGATAAAATGCATACTATGTACGCGCATTTTAGGTTTATGACAACAGGAGAAGACAATGAAAAATAAACTGACAGCGCTGCTGCTGGCTCTGGCCCTTCTGGCGGGGCTTCCTGCAGCGGCTGTATATGCAGAGGAAGACTCAGCCGCCTGTACTGAGACGGACGGTATCATTTTTGATGGCGGCAGCGTCTTTGAAACAGAGTTATCGGATGGCTTTGAGACCGATCTTCTGTATGAATCGGAAACGGAAACGACTGAGGAAACCTTTCAGGAAAGCACGCCTGAGACAGAAGCCCTTCAGCTTTCTGAATCGGAAACGGCCGGAGCTCTTCTTGAGGTGGAATCGGAAGATGCCTCACCCGAGAAGGAATCTGCAGGCCAAACATCTGTCGAAACCGCCGCGGCAGCAAATACAGATGCCGCCCGGGAAACTGCGGTTCTGGCGATTCGTCAGGCGATGCATGACAGGGTAACGGATTTTACCATTCATATAACGACGGAATCCATGTCCTCCACAGCAGCCAGAAATCTGGCCCTGAAGCTTTACAATGAGGCCATGGCCCACACTGGGGTGCCGGATGAGGGCGATTACATCATGTGGCACAGGGGAACGGCCTTTTCGGCCGAGATCCAGAACCTGGTCCGCACGGATGATCAGTCGGAATTTGATATTGCCTTTCACCAGGTCTATACGTCGGATATGGAAATGGAGGCGGCCGTGGATGCGGCCGTGGAAAATCTGCTGGCCAATGAGCTGAACCTGGACGGGCTGGAGGATTATGAGAAAGCCTACGAGATCTATCATTACATCTGCGAGCATGTGGATTATGTCTCGGACGGAACGCTGACCCAGCATTCAGCCTACGCGGCCTTCATCAAGGGCGGCAGTGTCTGCCAGGGCTACGCGCTGATGTTTTACAGGCTGGCCCTGGCCAGCGGCCTCTCTGTCAGACTGGTTCCGGGAACGACCGGGTCAGGTCAGAGTCATGGATGGAATATCGTGAAGATCGGCGACCTCTACTATAATCTTGACAGCACCTGGGACGCGGGCAAGAAAACCTATGACTATTTCCTTGTGGGTTCGGAGCTGTTCACCGGTCATTTCAGAAGAAGTGATTATAAGACCAGTGCTTTCAATGAGGCCTATCCCACCGGCAAAGCGTATGCCAAGGCCGAGGATGAGGCTCATCATGAGATCTTTTCCACTGCGGTTTCAGTGGGGGAGGAGGGACACTCCCATATCTGTTATATCTGCGGAAGGACAGAAACAGTGGCCCATACCTGGGATGAAGGCACCGTGATCCGGGAAGCCTCTGAGGAGGCGCCGGGTGAAGTCCTTTACACCTGTACGCAGTGCGGTTTTCTCATGAAACAGGAGCTGCCCTATGAGACTGAGTCTGAGACTGAGACAGAGACGGAAACTGAAACAGAATCTGTCACGGAAACGGAGACGGAAACTGCATCTGAAACAGAAACAGTCTTTGATCCTGCTCAGGAGAAGACATCCGATCTTTTCCTTTACGAGTCGTCTTTGGCTGTGAATACGGGGGATGATACGAAGCCGTATTTCATTCTGGCTGCGCTTGCGGCATCATCCGCAGTGCTCCTTATAAGCCTCAGAAAAAGAAAAGAATGAAAAAAATGGACTGCTTAGCCGGCAGTCCATTTTAAATCATAAATAAGGTTTTCAGACCTCGGTTTCGGGCATCTCGATCTTTGCGTCCGGCGCATTTTTCTTGATGCTGGCGATGCCGTTTAAACAGCTCTTTCTGGTTTTGTAACCTTCCCCGACAGCGATGATCTGACCATTGGAAGCTTTCAGGCGGAAACGGAATTCGCCGGCTTTGTCAAGATAGACTTCGAATTTCGGATGTTTCAGTTTCTCGAAGCCTTCAACTGTCTGATCTTCAATGCCGGCAAGAGGAGCATTCTTTGAAACGCTTGCGATGCCATTATTACAGGTCTTCATGGATTTGTAGATCTGTGATGACGCGATGATCTGACCGTTGGCAGCCTTAAGGTCAAATTTGATGCCTGACTTCGTTTCTTTGATGACGAATTTTCCCATAAAAGTTTCCCTCCTTTTAATAATAGCTGTTTACACTTATCATTATATACTTGAAATGTGTATTATTCAACAAAACAACCACGGAATATCCAGAAAATTTGTATAATGGGACGAATAATTCGATTGCTTGACAGGGTATTTTAGAGTGATTATAATGAAATGGAGTATATCCATGAAGCAAAAGGCGGACTTTTGTTTTACAGAATGAGAGGTTTTTTAAATGCAGGGCGTTTTAACATACGTGGGCGGTCTGATGGTCATCGTCATTGTCCTGACCGTTTTCTCCTTGTACACCTGGCTTCAGGACCGGAAAAAGGCAAAGCCTGAAAGCCGGCTTCTGGCCAATGAGGATGACAGCGTTTACACGGGAAACGCGGTAAGTACAGGGCTTGCGGAGGAAATTGAAGAGGATCTGAAGGCCGGCAGATATGTCTTCGGCCTGCCTCTGACCTTTGCCAGACGTCAGGATATCTATAAGGTGATCGCGGTGGATCAGGAAGAAAATCTGTACGTGATCGAAACGGCCCTTGAAGAGGATTATAAGGATATGTACGATCAGCTGCACGCGGACATGGAAGATTTGCGTCTTTCCATTCGTAAGCATGAGGATACACGCCGTGTCTTTGGTTTTGTCTGCTGCAGTCAGCCGTCGCCTCTTTTGAAGGCGGCAGCCGAAAAGCATTACAATATCCGCCTGTTCCGCTGTCATACGGTGTTTGAAAACTACATGTAAGTCAGGACACATCTTTTCCTGCGAGGAGGCCTTATGGGTATTTTTGATCTCTTCAGGCAAAAGAAAAAGGAACGCCCGGATTATTCGGATGTAACCTCCTATGAAAAAGCCATCAGGAAGGTACAGGCGGGTGAACTGGAACTGATCTATCTGATCCCGCGGCTTTTTGACGGCAGTGAATCGCTGGACAACCGCAGCTTTCTGCCTCCGGCTTCGGCCCGGGAGAAGGAAAAGTATGAGCTGATCATACATGATATGGCTTTCATGGGCGGCGCGGACCGTTACTGCTGTGAACCGCATTATAAGGGGAGCAGCCTGGTGCCTGCGACGCTGGATATAACGGCCGTGCGCAACGGCCATATCTCCTTTTCAGTGACCATGGAAATCTGGTAATGCCTGAAAAGGAATCTATTACATCATACGGAAGGACTGAATAAATATGCCTATTAAAATACAGGACGATCTGCCGGCAAAAACGATTCTTGAGGATGAGCACGTCTTTGTCATGACGGAGACCCGGGCACTGTCCCAGGACATCCGTCCGCTGAAAGTCGTCATCCTGAATCTTATGCCGACCAAGATCGAGACGGAAACGCAGATCCTGCGCCGTCTCTCAAACACACCTCTGCAGATCGAAGTGAGTCTTCTGCAGACCACGTCTCATGTGGCTAAAAATGTTTCTGAGGAGCATATGCTGGCCTTTTACCAGAGCTTTGACCAGATCAGGCAGGAGAATTACGATGGTATGGGATGAGCTCTGTGAGATCATGGAGTGGTCAAAGACGCATGTGCACTCCACCTTCCATATCTGCTGGGGCGCCCAGGCCGGCCTGTATTACCATTACGGCATTCCCAAATATATCCTGGATCATAAGATCTCGGGTGTTTTTGAGCATCATCTGCTCAATAACAAGTCCCGTCTTTTCAGGGGCTTTGATGATATTTTTTATGTGCCCCATTCCCGTCATACGGAGGTGCGGGCGGAGGATATCGAAAAGGTGCCGAACCTTCGCATCATGTCCATGTCTGAAGAGGCAGGCGTTTATGTGGTAGGCAGCACCGATGATTCCCAGTTTTTCGTCATGGGACACTCTGAATATGACAGAGACACGCTGGCAAAGGAGTACTTCAGAGATGTGGATAAGGGGATGGATCCGGACCCGCCCAAACACTATTTCCCGGATGATGATCCTACAAAGCTTCCGCTGATGCGCTGGTCGGCACATGCCCAGTGGATCTACTCCAACTGGCTGAATTACTACGTCTACCAGACGACCCCCTATGAACTGAAAAACGGCGTTTTCGTACCGCTGTAAAAAATCTATTAAAGGATGATAACATGGCAGATTTTACCGGACTGACCTCTGCGGAGGTCAGCCGAAGAATAGAAGACGGTCAGGTCAATAAGGCGGCCACCAATATTTCCAGGACCAAGAAGCAGATCTTTCGCGCGCATCTGTGCACCTTCTTCAACTTCCTGAATATTTTTCTGGCAGCCCTTGTCCTGACGACCGGGCAGATCAAGAATCTGACCTTCCTCTTTACGATCATCGCCAACTCGCTGATCGGTATCGTACAGGAGCTGAAGGTCAAGAGCCTGGTGGATAAGCTGTCGGTGATCACGGCCTCCAGGGCCCTGGTTATCCGTGACGGTGAAAAAAAGGAAATCCCGCTGGAAGAGCTGGTCATGGATGATATCATGATCTTAAAGAGCGGCGACCAGATCGGCGCCGACTGTAAGGTCCTGACGGCTCAGGGCATTGAGGTCAATGAGTCCATGATCACCGGTGAATCCGTCGCGGTCAAGAAGTTCCCGGGGGATGAAATGATGTCCGGCAGTTTTCTGGTGGCCGGCAGCGGTATCGCCAGGGTCATTCATGTGGGTGACGACAATTACGCGACCATCCTGGCTGCCCAGGCCAAGGATAAAAAGCGGGCCTCCTCGGAAATGCAGGACGCGATCCGAAGGATCGTCAAGGTGGTCGGTTTTATCATTATCCCCGTGGGCATTCTGCTTTTCCTGTCCCAGAGGGCGATTGAAGGCACGACTTATTCCGATGCCATCGTAAATACCGTGGCCGGTGTTATCGGTATGATCCCTGAAGGTCTGGTCCTTCTGACCAGTGTTTCCTTTATTGTGGGTGTCGGCAAGCTGGCGGCCAAGCAGGCATTGGTTCAGGAAATGGAGGCCATTGAGTCTCTGGCCAGAGTCAATGTTCTGTGTCTGGATAAAACGGGCACCATCACCACCGGTGAGCTGGAGGTGGTGGAAGTCGTTCCCATCGGCAGCATGACGGCTGAAGAGATCAAGGCGGCCATGTCCGCCATTACTTACGCTTTTGATGATATCAACCCTACCCAGCAGGCTTTGCGTGATTATTATCAGGAGGAGGCCGGCTGGCAGACCGTGGATCTGATTCCTTTCTCCTCGGCGAGAAAGTACAGAGCCATTTCCTTCGCGGGTCACGGCGCCTTCGCGCTGGGTGCCCCGGAGTTTATTCTGCCGGATAATAAGGAACTGGCGGAAAAATGCGAGCAGTATCAGGCTCAGGGCTATCGCGTACTGCTTCTGGCGAAAACAGACGGTATCTCCAGTGAGAAGCAGACGATCGGGCAGCCGGTTTCTGAAGCCCTGGTGGTGATCTCTGACTGTATCAGGGAAGAGGCACCTTCTACCTTTGCTTATTTCGCGGCCCAGAATGTGGCCATTAAAGTCATTTCCGGTGATAATCCGGCAACGGTTTCCCAGATTGCCCTGAAGGCGGGGCTGAAGACCGGTGATCATTATATCGACGCGACGAAGCTGCCGGAAAGTCCGGAGGCCCTGCAGAAGGCTGTCAGGGAGTATACGGTTTTCGGCCGTGTTACGCCGGAGCAGAAGCAGCGGATCATCAAAGCCTATCAGGCGGATAAAAAGGTTGTCGGCATGGTGGGCGACGGTGTCAATGATGTTCTGGCCCTGAAGGACGCGGACTGCGGTATTGCCATGGCAGCCGGTTCGGACGCGGCCAAGCAGGTGGCCCATATCGTTCTGCTGGATTCGGACTTTGTCCATCTGAAGGAGATCGTGCGGGAAGGCCGGACGATCATCTCCAATATCGAGCGTGTCAGTGCCCTGTACCTGACCAAGACCATCTATTCGGTCATTCTGAGTGTGGTCTTTATCCTGTTGGGACGGGCCTATCCCTTTGTGCCGATCCAGCTGACGCTGATCAGTACGGCGGCTATCGGTATCCCCAGCTTTTTCCTGGCCATTGAACAGACAGAAACGGTCACTTCGTCGGGCTTTTTAAAGCATGTGCTGCGTATCTCGCTGCCGGGCGCCCTGACCATGGTGCTGAATATGCTGATCATTCAGGTCCTGTCTTCCGTGCTGGGTTTTGCCGGCGGCATTACTTCCACCTACAACCTGATCGTAGCCAGTATGGTCAGTATGATGGTGCTGATGATGGTCTGCAGTCCCATGAACCGTATGAGGACGATCCTGTGCAATGCCTGTACCATCAGCTTTGTGGTCAGCATTGTGCTTTTCCCGGACCTTTTCAGCATAGACAGTGTTTTCTGCTGGCGTATGGTCTTTCTGGTACCTCTGGTGGTATTCACTTATTTCAGTATGCGGTATTTGTCAGGCATCGTGCACTTTGTGCTTAGAAGGTTTATCTGAATGTAAGGGACTGCCGGAAGGCAGTCCTTCTTTACATATAAAAAAGAAGCATGGAGGAATGTTATCATGACAAAGACAAATGTATTCTCAGCCCGTAAAATGGCTCTGGCAGGCCTGTGTGCGGCTTTTCTGGCGGTGATCAGCCAGATCCACGTACCCCTGCCTCTGGGTGTCCCGATCACCATTCAGGTTTTTGCGGTGGCCTTTATCGGTGTCCTTCTGGGACCGGGAGCAGGTGTCCTTTCAGTGATCGTCTATATACTTCTGGGTGCCTGCGGTCTTCCCATTTTTGCCGGTTTTCAGGGTGGTCTCGGCGTGATCGCCGGACCGGCGGGCGGCTATATCATCGCATGGCCTGTCATGACAGTGCTCTCCGGTCTGAATCCCGGACAGAAGGGTGACGGAAAGCAGGGCTTTTATCTTCAGTGTCTGCTGGCTCTGGCCGGTCTGGCCGTGGTCGAATGCTTCGGCGGTCTCTGGTGGGCCATCAGTGCGGCCGGTAATTTCGGAGCCATCATGCTCTATTCTCTGACCGCTTTTATTCCCAAGGACTGTGTGCTGACAGTGCTGGCCGTGATCGCCGGACGCCGGATGAAACATCTGGTCGCGAGAGCAGGTCTGGACCTGTGAAAAGTGTTGAAAAAACGGCTTGTAAAAGATATACTGAATAAGCGGAGGACTAACATTTATGCGTAGATTTTTTTCAGAGACCAATCCCTTATTTGCTGTTTTCGGCAAGCTGGTAGATATTGTATATGTCAGTTTACTGTGGCTGTTATTTTCCCTGCCGCTGGTGACCATCGGGGCCTCATCCACAGCCCTCTATTATACGGTCACCAAGGTGCTGCGGCATGAAAGAGGCTATGTGTGGCATGAGTATGTCTCGGCCTTTAAAAGCAACTTTAAACAGTCGACCCTGTTCTGGCTGATCTATCTGCTGATCATGACCATGCTGTGGATGGATATCGTGATCATGGGCGGAGATGTTTCTTCCATCGCGCCGCTGGCTGTTCTTGGAAGGGGCCTGGTCCTCATGCAGTACCTGTGTATCCTGTTCATGGCCATTGCCACGGTGATCCTGATCTACGCCCTGACTTATACGGCCCGCTTTTCTCTGGATACGAAACATATCCTCAGCAACAGCGCCCTTCTGGCGATCCGCCATCTGCCCTGGAGTCTTCTCTGTCTGGGTATTCTGGTGGGGTCCATTGCCCTGGTGGGTCTTCTGGGACTTTTCCTGATCATTTCCCCGGGCATGGCTGCCATGCTGCACAGCATTGTTCTGGAGCGCATCTACGAGCGTTATATGTCTGAAGAAGACAGGAAGCTGGAAGACCTGCGCAATCATCCGGAGCAGTATGAGTATTTTAACCGCAACGAATAAATTCACAATAAAGGAGATCATTATGAGCACAGACAAATACAACAGCCCCCTTTCAGAACGTTATGCCAGCAAGGAGATGCAGTTCGTTTTTTCGCCGGATATGAAGTTCCGCACCTGGAGAAGGTTATGGATCGCCCTGGCGGAGACAGAGCAGGAGCTGGGTCTGCCCATCACTGACGAGCAGATCGCTGAGCTCAAGGCTGCAAAGGACGACATCAATTATGATGTGGCCAGGGCCCGTGAAAAGGTGGTCAGACATGATGTCATGTCTCATGTATACGCCTATGGCCAGCAGTGCCCGGGGGCCAAAGGCATTATCCATCTTGGCGCCACCTCCTGCTATGTCGGAGATAATACAGATGTGATCATCATGCGTGAGGCTATGTATATCGTCCGCCGCAAGCTGATCAATGTCATGGCGGAGCTGGCTGATTTCGCCATGAAATATAAGGATCTGCCGACTCTGGCTTTCACACATTTCCAGCCGGCCCAGCCCACGACTGTGGGTAAGCGCGCCACTTTGTGGCTCAATGAGCTGACCATGGACCTGAGTGATCTGGACTACATGATCTCCCAGTTAAAGCTTCTGGGTTCCAAGGGAACCACCGGTACCCAGGCCAGCTTCCTGGAGCTCTTTGAGGGCGACCACGAAAAGTGTCTGGAGGCGGACCGCCGTATCGCGAAGAAGATGGGCTTTGATGCCTGCTTCCCTGTTTCCGGCCAGACCTATTCCAGAAAACTGGATACCCGTGTTCTGAATGTCTTAAGCGGTATTGCCCAGAGCGCCCATAAGTTTTCCAATGATATCCGTCTTCTTCAGCATCTGAAGGAAATCGAAGAGCCCTTCGAGAAATCTCAGATCGGTTCTTCCGCCATGGCCTACAAGCGGAATCCCATGCGGAGTGAGAGGATCGCTTCCCTGTCCCGCTATGTGATGATCGATGTGCTCAATCCGGCCATCACCTCCGCCACTCAGTGGTTTGAGAGGACTCTGGACGATTCGGCCAATAAGCGCCTGTCTGTCCCGGAGGCTTTCCTGGCCATCGACGGTATTCTGGATCTGTACATGAACGTCGTGGACGGACTGGTGGTCTATCCCAAGGTTATCCGTCAGCATATGATGAATGAGCTGCCCTTTATGGCCACAGAGAATATCATGATGGATGCTGTCAAGGCAGGCGGAGACCGTCAGGAACTGCATGAAAGGATCCGTGAGCATTCCATGGCCGCCGGCCGTGTGGTCAAGGAGGAAGGCAGGCCCAATGATCTTCTGGAGCGTATCGCTGCCGACCCGGCCTTCGGCATGACCATGGATCAGCTGATGGCAGTCATGAAGCCGGAGAATTTCGTCGGACGCGCGCCGCAGCAGACAGAGGAATTTGTAAATGAAGTCATCAGGCCCATCCTTAAGGCAAATCAGGATGTGCTGGGGATGACAGCTGAGATCAACGTATAAAAGGTGATTTGTAAATGACAGCAATGACCATTGAGGATGTGGCGGGTTTTATGCGCCAGTTCCTGCTGGGGGAGACCTTTGACCACTTCCTTCTGAAGGAGGGAGAGGTGACGGCCGCCGCCGCCTGGCAGGTGGAGGGAAGTCTGAATGCGGACTTCTTTACATCGGATGAACAGGAGGCCCTGGCCGGCAGGACTTATGCCCTGTGGTCGGAGATCCGGCCCATGGTCACACAGCTGATGAAGGGGAAAAAGCCCCCGGTCAGTTTTGCTTTTGTCCTGCAGCTGTCCGGGGACAATACCCGGCGGGTTCTGGAGAGATACCATCTGGAGCAGCTTCAGGAAAGCAGCCCGAGTCTGGTCCTGACCATCCGTTACCGGCAGAAAAAGCTGATGGCTGTCACAGGGATCTCCTACAGTACTTTTGTCATGGACCGTACCCTGGAGCAGCTCTGGGACGACATGGCGGGACGCTTTCTGAAGCAGCACGGCATTCCCTTTGAGGCCATGTAAAAACCGGACCTCACGGACAAAAAGTTATAGCGTTAATTGTGGATACAAGTTATAATAAAGACAGAAAAAAGTTTCACTGAAAATACAGTTTATAGAAAGTGAGGTATTAGATTATGGGACTTATTCAGGCGGCACTCAGCAGTGCAGGCGGTGTTCTGGCCGACCAGTGGAAGGAGTATTTTTACTGTGAGTCTTTACCGTCCAACGTGCTGGCTGTCAGGGGGCAGAAACGTGTTTCCGGCAGGTCCTCCAACACAAAGGGCAGTGACAACATCATCAGCAGCGGATCTGTGATCGCGGTGGCTGACGGTCAGTGTATGATGATCGTGGAGCAGGGCAAGGTTGTGGAATTCTGTGCCGAGCCCGGTGAGTTCGTATTTGATGCCTCCACAGAACCCAGCATCTTTGCCGGCAGTCTCGGTGAGAGTATCGAGGCAACCTTCGCGGCCCTCTGCAAGCGTATCTCCTTCGGCGGACAGCCCGCAAATGATCAGCGCGTTTATTATTTCAATACCAAGGAGCTTACCGGCAACAAGTACGGGACCGCTTCACCGGTGCCTTTCCGTGTCGTGGACAAGCGCGCCAATATCGATATCGACATTTCCGTCCGCTGCTTTGGCGAGTACAGCTACCGGATCGCTGACCCCATGCTGTTCTACACCAATGTGTGCGGCAATGTGACAGATGCTTATACAAGGGCCAACATTGACGGACAGCTCAAGAGTGAGCTTCTGACAGCCCTGCAGCCGGCCTTTGCCAAGATCAGTGCCATGGGTATCCGTTATTCGGAGCTGCCCGGCCATACCATGGAGCTTTCCCAGGCCCTCAATGAAGTCCTCAGCAGCCAGTGGGGCGCCACCAGAGGTCTTGAGGTCGTTTCCATCGGCATGTCCAGCATCAAGGCCAGTGAGGAAGATGAGGCCATGATCAAACAGCTTCAGAAGGAAGCGGCTTTCATGGATCCCAACCGTGCGGCAGCCCATCTTGTGGAAGCTCAGGCAGCGGCCATGCAGTCCGCGGCCAAGAATGAGGCCACAGGTCCCATGATGGCATTCGCAGGCATGAATATGGCTCAGGGCGCAGGCGGCGTCAATGCCCAGAACCTGTATCAGATGGGTGCGGCAGCCCAGCAGGCACCGGCAGGCTGGACCTGCAGCTGCGGCCAGACCGGCAACACAGGCAAGTTCTGCACAGCATGCGGCAGCCCCAAACCGGCAGCTTCCATGGTCAATTTCTGGACCTGCAGCTGCGGCGCTAAGAACAAGGGTAAATTCTGTTCCGAATGCGGCAGCCCCAAGCCGGCAGGCGTCCCCCAGTACAAGTGTGACAAGTGCGGCTGGGAGCCGGAGGATCCGGCAAAACCGCCTAAGTTCTGCCCGAACTGCGGTGATCCCTTTGATGATGGCGATTTAGTTTGATCTTTGATCTGACAGGGAGGTCCTTATGGGTTTATTCGACAAGAAATTCTGTGATGTGTGCGGCGAGAAGATCGGTCTCTTAGGCAATCGTAAGCTGGAGGATGCCAATCTCTGCAAAAAGTGCGCTGCTAAGCTGTCACCCTGGTTTTCAGAACGGCGTCAGAGCACCCTTGCCGAGATCAAGGCGCAGCTCGCCTACCGTGAGGAGAACAGGGAGGCTGTAAAGGCCTTCCATACCACTCGTACCCTTGGCAGGAATGTCAAAGTCCTTCTGGATGAGGACGCCCGCAAGTTCATGGTCACATCGGCCAGAGATCTTGAGGAGGCCAATCCGGATGTTCTGGACTTCGCCCAGGTGACCGGATGCGATCTGGATGTGGACGAGAGCCGAAGCGAGATCTATCGTAAGGACAAGGATGGCAAAAACATCAGCTATAATCCCAAAAAATACGAGTATTCCTACAATTTTTATGTGATCATCCATGTGAATCACCCCTACTTTGATGAGATGCGTTTCCGTCTGAATTCATCATCTGTAGAGGTGGGTGAGCACAGGATCGGCGAGGCTGTATCTGTCGCCAAACCCAGCGGCAAGGGTATGGCCCAGACCGTGATCAGGAATGCCGAATACACCGAATTCCAGAACATGGGTATGGAGATCAGGGAAGCCCTGACCCAGGTCAGGGAGAGTGTCCGTGAGGAAGCGGCGCCGAAGAAAGCGGTGCTTTGCCCGCATTGCGGCGCGACGACCATGCCGGATGCCAATGGCTGCTGTGAGTACTGCGGCGGCGCCCTGAATGGCTAAGTTTTCCTATGGATCCCAGTCCTTTATTTCCCGGTCGGTCAGGCTGCGGAAACGGATCTTCTCCATCATTTTTTACGTGGCCGGCGGGTTCTGGTCCTTCCTGATGGTGATCGTTACGGTGGCCGCCTTTGCCGGGGATAAGGATCTGTGGGAGTATCGTTATATCTACTTTATCATGCTGCTCATGGGCCTGGGCATTCTATGGCTTGGCTTTTCAAAGACCCGGGATCTGAATCGGGCACAGCTTTACGATCAGATCTTTATGGCGGATGAGGACGGCTATATCCCCCTGTCCAGACTGGCTTCCATGGCCAGAAGGCCTCAGGAGCAGGTCATGAAGGAACTGACACATCTGATCGGGTCAGGTCTTTTGCAGGGCTGCACTCTGGACAGAGAGCATATTCCGGCAGTACGCCTGCCGGCCCATGCCGGGAATAAGACCGGCAGGGCAGTGGATTTTATCACGAAACGCTGTCCTTACTGCGGAGCATCTGTCACTATGCAGGCGGGAAGCCGTGCCCAGTGTGCCTACTGTGACAGCTGGATCAGTTAAACAATTATTAGCACTCATTTTTGATGAGTGCTATTTTTTTCTTGACAATTGGTCCGGGAAAGATTACAATAGCTGTTAGCAGATGCGGCAGGAGACTGCCGGAACATGAAAAATCAAGGAGTGATATATATGTCAGAAGTTAAGCAGGAAAACGGGAATCTCTCGATCAACAGTGAGAATCTTTTTCCGATCATCAAAAAGTGGCTCTATTCAGATCAGGACATCTTCGTCCGTGAAATGATCTCCAACGGCTGCGACGCCATCACCAAGCTGAAAAAGCTGGATGTTATGGGTGAGTGCCAGCTGAAGGAAGGCGAAAAGCTGCAGATTCAGGTCATTGTCAATGCAGACGCGAAAACAATGACATTTATTGATAACGGTATCGGTATGACTGCGGATGAGGTCAGGGAGTACATCACCCAGGTGGCTTTCTCCGGTGCGGCTGATTTCCTGAACAAGTATAAGGATAAGACCAATGAGGACCAGATCATCGGTCATTTCGGTCTGGGCTTCTATTCTGCCTTCATGGTGGCGGACAGAGTGACCATCGATACCCTGTCCTGGAAGAAGGATGCGGAGCCCGTTCACTGGGAGTCCGAGGGAGGAACCGAGTTCCGGATGGATACCGGCGACAAGGATACTATCGGCACGAACACCGAATTCTGCAATGAGTACCGGGCCAGAGAGGTCATCGAGAAATACTGCGGATTCATGCCGCTGCCCATCTATCTTAAGAATGCCAAGGCCGAGCCCCAGTATGAGGAGATCGAGAAGGATCAGCTGACCGAGAAGGATACCCTCATCGAGACCGTGGTAAAGCCGGCAAAGACCGAGGAGAAGGAAAAGGAAGACGGTACAAAGGAAACCGTGGAGGTGGAGCCGGCGAAGGAAACCTATAAGATCCTGAAGCGTCCGGTGGCACTGAATGATATCAATCCCCTCTGGAACAAGACACCCAGCCAGTGCACCGAGGAGGAGTATAAGGAGTTCTACCGCAAGGTATTCCACGACTACAAGGAGCCGCTGTTCTGGATTCACCTGAACATGGATTATCCCTTTAACCTGAAGGGTATCCTCTACTTCCCGAAGATCAACCTGGAGTATGAGAGCGCCGAGGGCGTGATCAAGCTGTACAACAACCAGGTATTTATCGCCGATAACATCAAGGAAGTCATTCCGGAGTTCCTGCTTCTTCTGAAGGGCGCCATCGACTGCCCGGATCTGCCGCTGAACGTATCCAGAAGCGCGCTGCAGAATGATGGATTTGTCAAGAAGATTTCCGACTACATCACCAAGAAGGTGGCGGACAAGCTGACCGGCATGTGCAAGACCGACCGGGAGAACTATGAGAAGTACTGGGATGACATTTCTCCCTTCATCAAGTACGGATGCCTCAGAGATGAGAAGTTCGCCGAGAAGATGAATGATTACATCCTCTTTAAGAACCTGGACGGAAAATACTTGACCCTGAAGGACGTGGTGGAAGAGGCAAAGAACGAAAACCACGAGAACAAGGTCTTCTACGTCACCGACGAGAAGGAGCAGAGCCAGTATATCAACATGTTCCGCGAGGCCAAGCAGGATGCGGTCATCCTTCCGCACAACATCGACAATCCCTTCATCGGCAGCCTGGAGCAGAAGAATGACAAGCTGAAGTTCGTGCGCATCGATGCGGACGTCAACGAGACGCTGAAGGAAGAGGTCGGCGAGGACGAGAAGAAAAACATCGAGGAGCAGGAAAAGAATCTCACCGAAACCTTCCGCAAGGCTCTGGAAAATGATAAACTGACCGTAAAGGTGGAGAAGCTGAAGGATGCCGGCGTGGCCTCCATGATCACCGTCTCTGAGGAGAGCCGCAGAATGGCGGACATGATGAAGATGTACAACATGGGAGGCATGGATCCGTCCATCTTCGGCGCCGCAGGCGAAACGCTGGTTCTGAATGCACAGAATGGCCTGGTACAGTATGTGACAGAGCATGCCGACGGGGAGAACACAAAGAAGATCTGCGAGCAGCTCTATGACCTGGCAGCCCTGTCCCACGGTTCCCTCACACCGGAGCGAATGACGAAATTCATCGCAAGAAGCAATGAGATTATGGCACTGCTGACAAAGTAAGCCGGTTCTGCAGTACGGGAAGAGGCTTACGGGAAAGGAGAGACCTATGAGTTTTGAACCTCTGAATCAGGACGGAATGAACAATTATTATGACAGCACCTGGCAGGCACAGGAGTCGCTGGGAGAATATACTGCAAAAACCTATCTGTGGATGTTTCTGGGACTTCTTCTGACCTTCGGCATCGGGTTTTCCGGATACGCCTCGGGGCTTGTGCTTTACGCCTTTCAGACGCCCTTTGCCATCCCTGTTCTGACGGGCCTGGAGCTCATTACGGTTCTGGTCCTCAGCATGAAGATTACCACTCTTTCCATCGGGATGGCCCGCTTCCTGTTCCTGTTTTACTCCGCGCTGAACGGCATCGTGTTTTCTATATACTTCCTGATGTTCGGCGTGGCGGACATGATGTTTATCTTTGCCGCAACCGCCGTGTTCTTCGAATAGGGATGATAGAGGATTGAAAGGGTATTCGTCGCGTTGTACCAGTTGAAAAGGGCGCCCGTCCATTGAAATGTGGCCGCGTTCGCTGTCCAGATGATGGAGCTGTCGGCATTGGAGCCGACATACATGCCGGGACTCGCCTGAAGCGCCGTCTGATTGGCGTTCTTCTCCGCGCGCAAGACAATCTCCAATGTTCCGCTCTTGATCTGCCCGAATGTCGCCGTCGTGTCGGTCGCATTGAGAAGGCCCTGCGGGTAGACGTTCGAGACCTTGGCGCCGCCGAAGTACATGGCGTTGTCGCGGACGGTGGCCTTGTTCATGCGGAAGATGCGGCCGCCGACGACATCGACCCAGTTGGTCGTGTCGGACTCATGCGTGAGGCGGCCCGCGTTCTCGACGCCGTCCCAGCAGGCGACGAGGCCGTCCTGGATGTAGTCATCCGTCGTCTCCGCGCGGACCTGCGCGGCGCAAAGCTCCAGAGTGAGTGCGAGCGCCGCCCGCGCGAATGGGCCGTGAAAACGGCCTTGCGTACTATTCCGTCCAATAGCTCTCATCATCCGTTCTCCTGTTGTCTTTGCGCCGGGCGCCCTTGCGCTCGTTTTAATTGACAATACCACATCATGAACATCGTTTGCAAGTAAATTTCGCTTTGCGGGTGGCTTGACATAGCGAATTGCTCCGCCATGCCATCCGCAAAGCGAAATTTCGCGCCGACATCCAAGTTCCGTAGTATAATAGATATTTGTATTTCAACTCCAACAGAGAGGTCAAAAATGAGCGAAAACCAAG
>CADAIF010000049.1 GCA_902787905.1 uncultured Lachnospiraceae bacterium | reverse complement strand
GGCAGAGCATCTTCACCTTCCGAAAAGACAATGGGACGGAAGGTCCCTCTGACGGGGGCGGACTCTGCCAGGGTCCGGTTCTGGTTCAAACGTTTATCACTCAATGTTTTTCAACTCCATATTCAGCGTTAGATCTACATATGCTCGATGGCCTTGTTCTCAAAGAAGACAAAGATGCCGTAGCCGATGATAAAGCTGTTGACGCCGAAGAGCAGCAGCTGCAGCCACATGCGCAGGGGCGGCATGGTATCATAGACGACGCACATTCTGGCGAAGGCAATGGAGACGTAGACCGGGTTCCATCCGATGATCGTCTGCATGAAATCCGGCAGGCGGTCCACCGGGTAGAAGAGGGCGGACAGATACATCCACAGGGTCAGCAGGATGCTGTAAAGGTAGCGGATATCCGCAAAGAATACATAGATGACCGACAGGGCAAAGCCGATGCCCATGGCGAACATCAGAGAGAAAAAGAGGTCATAGAAGAAGAAGAGCATCTTCACATCCGGCGGGATCCTGAATACAAGCAGGATAATGACATAGGCAATGCAGTCATAGCCGAAGTTGACCAGGGCCGTATAGGTTTTCGCCACGATGAAGATCCGCTTGGGCAGCTTGGATTTCAGCAGCAGATTGCGGTTGTCCATCAGGGCGGACATGCAGCTGGTGGTGGTGTGGGAGAACAGGTTCCAGAAAAGATGGCCCGTCAGGAAATACAGGGGGTAAAGGATAATGGCCCGCTTGAACATGTAAGAGAAGACCATGGACATGATGGCCATATGCATGAGCGGGTTCAGGATACTCCAGATGATACCCAGATAGGAACGGGCGTACTTTCTTTTGATCTCCCTTCCGGTCAGCTGCCGGATGACGAAGAGATATTGGTTTTTATTGTTTTCCATGATTTACGTAAATACACGAAGCGCTTATAGAGGGCGGCATGGCGCAGGTTGGCGCGGATGTTTTTACCATTGTTGACAATGGAGCCCTCGATCCAGGCGCTTTCGTGGATAACTCCTTTTTTTAGTCCTGTCATCAGCATGGCTTTCGAGATAAAGCGCTGCTGTCTGATCTCCTCTTCGGAGAGTTTCGCGGCGACCTCCTGCAGGGTGCCTTCAAGAACGTCGTCGCAGAAGAGACCTGCCCCGTAGATGGCAGCTTCCTTCCGGGTGGGCCTGCCCATGAAGGCGTTCAGAAGCGCCTCGCACATGGGCCCGGACTCATCCTCCGTCTGCGGTTCATTCCCTAAGCAGCGGATATAGGCTGCTGCATAGGCCTTCAGCAGGCCGTTTCTCCGGGTCAGCGTCACCGCGTTCGGGTTTTTATCCGGACTTTCCACTGCCCTGAAGACCGGGCCGTCACCTGCCTCTTCTTTATAAGATAAGGTCATGCCGTCAGGCGATGAATAGACGGTCTCAAAAAGACAGTTGGAAAAATAAATCTTCCGGCGGGTCCCGTTCATGGGGCCGAAGTAAAAGCTTTCATAGTCCGCTTTATCCACACCGGGAGGCAGCTCATAAAGGCCGAAATAAAAGCCTTTGCAGCTGACAGACGGATCCTGAGTCCTCAGAAGCTGAAGCAGGGTCTGCTGAATGGTCCCGATCCAGCCGCTGTCCACCAGGGCGAAGGGTTCGCCGTCCAGCAGTCCTTCCTGACGAAGATAGCCGATGGCCGCAGGCAGGGCTGCCTCCGACCGCTTTCGGATCAGATCCTGAAAAGCCCTGCTGCCGCGGAACTGCTCTTTGAGCTTCATGATCTGCGGGTAGCTGAGCACTTCATCCTCAGTCAATGAAAGGCCTGCTTCTCTGAAAAAGGCCAGTCCTTCCTCATCTGAAAGGCCGGCCCTCCGGACGATTTTGCGCAGGGTGACATCGATGCCCCCCAGAAAGATCTGGTCCACACAGGCATCTCCCGCCAGGTGGTAGGCCGGCAGACGCAGGGCATACCTTGATACCTTCAGGTAGCGGCAGTCCAGATCATAAAGGCCTGCCTCGCAGAAGGCTTTGGCAGCCAGGTACATGGGCCAGGCGTCTCTGGCCAGAAAATACAGGCGCCGGATGCCGGCCGCCTTCGCCCGGGTGAGAACCCAGCGGGTGTAGGCGGTCATGACCGGAGCCAGCACATGCAGATAGATCAGGTCATCCGTGGTTTTTTGCGGCAGATCTGCCAGAACCTTTTCCAGGGCGTCGGCGTTTGGCGGGAGTGCCTCCAGTGCCTGCCGATAGGCGGCCAGCTTTCGCCGCAGTGCTCCGCCTGTGGGTTTTCCTGAGTCTGGCTGTACGTTTCGCGCGGCCATATTTGATACCGGACTCCTTTCTTTTAAGCAGTGAGATCACGGGATCGGGAACAAGGCCTCCGATGATGGGCCTGGCCACATACAGCCAGCCCACGGGCGTCAGCAGTCCCATCTCTTTGAAGTTCCGGTAACGGAGTTTGGACTCGTTGATCCGGAACCTGAATTTTCTTTTTCCGTAGCTTACCCGGTCCTCCCGGTAAGCGAAGAGGGTCGTCTGCAGGTTGCAGCCGATATAGCCCAGGCGGTGAAGGCGCATGAAGATCTCATAATCCTCGCAGCGCAGTGTGTCCGGGGCGACCTTGTAGCCTCTCTCACCGGTGAGCACCTCTCTGCGGTAGACCACAGTGGGGTGGATGAAGGGGGAGAAACGCAGGTAATCCTTTTCGGTCGGGACCGCAGGCATGTAGCGTCTGCCCCAGATGCCCTGGCTGTCGAAAAGGTCGGCACTGCAGCCGCACCAGTCGTAGGCCAGATGCGTCTGGAGAAAACGGACCTGGACCTCAAGCCTTTCCGGATAGCAGTAGTCGTCCGCGTCCATCCGGGCGATGAAACGCCCCCGGGCCGTGGAGATGCACTGGTTCAGGGAGAAGGCCAGACCGTGGTTGACAGAAGCGCCGATCAGAATGATCCGCTTGTCCTTCTTTTTCTGAGCATCTATATATTCACTGAATTTGGGGTCCGATCCGTCATCGTAGATGATGAACTCGAAATCCGTCAGTGTCTGGGCCAGAATGGAATCTACCGCATGGTTGAGCTCAGCTTCACTTTTCTGATTATAGACGCCCATGATCACTGAGACCAGCGGACGCTTGACTGAAGCTTTTTTCGCCATACGGCACCCCCTTCCTGGTGAGATCAGACCATCTGCCGGCCGGTTACCTGACTGTAGATCCGGCGCATGGTCTTTTCCGTCTCCGTGATATTAAACTCGGAGATGCTTTCTCTGGCCGCTCTGGCCAGTTCATGTCTGAAATCCGGATCGTCCTGCAGCCTGCTGATGGCAGCGGCAAACGCCTTCGGATTCTTAGCACTGCAGACAATGCCGTTGACCAGATGTTTCATATACTCTCTGGTGCCCCGGTTGTCGGCGGCGATCACCGGAACACCGCAGGCCAGAGCCTCCACCGCGGCCATGCCCAGCCCTTCCCGGTAGGAGGGAAAGGTGAAGCAGTCGGCCGACTGAAGGACCTCCTCCATGTGGGGGAGAAAGCCGGCGAAACGCACCTGGTCCGTCAATCCGTATTTTTCGACCAGACCGGTCAGCTCCTGCAGCGCGGGCCCCCTGCCGCAGAGGGTCAGGGTGATGTTTTTGCGGCCCAGAAGGTGCAGGGCCTCGATGATGGCCTTCTGATTTTTGTTTTCATTCAGCTCCGCAGCCATGACGATGTGGAAGTTGCCCTCAGGCACCTGAAGACGCTGCCGCATCTCCTCGCGCATCTCCGGCCTGGGCCGGAATTTGACAAAATCCAGACCGACGCTGTGGATGATCTCGGTTTTTCCTTTTTCTTTCAGATGCATATGCCGTGCCCGGCGGTAATCCTCCCGGTTGATGGTGATGATCCTGTCCGTAAAACGGGCCAGGAAGCTTTCCACCGGGAAATAGAGGAGCCAGTTAAGTAATGGGGCACCCTTGTAAAAATGGAAACCGTGGGCTGTGTAGATGACCTTGACATCCCTGCCGGACAGGTGCGCGGCCAGTCTGCCGATCACGCCGCCCATGGGGTTATGGCAGTGGAGGATCTTTATGTCATGCTTCCGGATCAGGGTGATGACCTGGCGCAGGGCCCGGAGATTTGCCCTGAGGGCCGCCGGGCTTTTCCGGATGCAGACCGGGTGCATGAGGATACCCATTTCGGACAGCTGCTGCTTATCCATCTCATAGACGGGATAATCAAAGTTTGACGCGTAATGGACGCTGCATCCATTACGCAGCAGGAGCTTCACATCGTTCATCTCAAACTGGGGGACAAATCCTCCGATGGTCGTCAATATGAGTATATTCAACACAGTTTTTCCTCCCCCATCCCACAACATAGGCATTATACAAACAAATTGTATAGTATTTGTCTATTTATTGCAAGGTACTTTGTAATGATATCGTAATACTTTTTTGATAAATCTTGCTTTTACTATTTAATACAGGTATAATGACAACATGTAAAATTGCATCGGAAGAAACACGGCATTGGAGGTATATATATTATGAAAACAACGCTGGTGATCATGGCCGCAGGCCTGGGTTCACGTTTCGGCGGCGGAATCAAGCAGCTGGAGCCTGTAGGACTGCATGATGAGATCATCATGGACTACAGCATCCATGACGCCCTTCAGGCAGGTTTTAATAAAATCGTCATCATCATCAGAAAGGACATAGAGGAGGCCTTCCGTGAGCGGATCGGCGACAGGATCGAAAAGGCCTTAAGGCCCCTGGGTGTGGAAATCTGCTATGCCTATCAGTCTCTGGAGGATATTCCCGGAAAGCTTCCCGAAGGCAGGACGAAACCCTGGGGAACGGGTCAGGCCGTTCTGGCTGCGGCGGAATATCTGACGGAGCCCTTCGCGGTGATCAATGCGGATGATTATTACGGCAAATCGGCCTTTGAGCAGCTGTATGCCTGCTTAAACGGCGACCATGCGGAGAACGCCTTTTGCATGGCCGGCTTCATCTTAAAAAATACCCTGTCCGAAAACGGCGAAGTGACCCGGGGCGTGTGCCAGGTCAATGACGAGGGAATGCTGACGAAAATCGTCGAGACCCCGCATATCCGCAAGACAGAGGCCGGGGCTGAAGCAGAGGGCGTTTTCATTGATCCGGAGTCGCCCGTATCCATGAATATGTGGGGCCTGACCCCGGCTTTTGTGGAGCTTTTAAAGGAGGGCTTTCAGGATTTCTTTGCCCTTGTCGAAAACGGCACGGCGGATCCCATGAAGGCGGAATTTCTTCTGCCTATCCTGGTGGGCGAGCTGTTAAAGACCGGCAGGGTATCCGTCAAAGTGCTTGAAACCCGGGACAAATGGTTCGGCGTGACCTACAAGGAGGATAAGGCCGCAGTGGCCGCAGCCTTCAGGGAGCTGATCGCCGATGGTGTTTATAAGGAAGATTTATTTTCCGACCTTCACGTGAAAAGGAGTTTATAATGACAGTGATCAGTGAGGCGGATATTCTGCTCCCGGAAAATGTCGATATGCGTAAATGGGCGGTGATCGCCTGCGATCAGTTCACGTCGCGGCCGGACTACTGGCAGCGGGTGAGTGATTATGTGGGCAGTGCCCCGTCCACGCTGCATATGATCCTTCCGGAAGCGAATCTGAAAACCGCCGGAAATGAGGCCGGTGACCGGATCCGGAAGGCGATGGAAGAGACCCGGTCTCTGCTTAAAACGTATCCCTCCTCCATGGTTTACACAGAGCGGACCATGGAGGACGGGCAGATCAGGCGGGGGCTTGTGTGCGCCGTCGATCTGGAGGCTTATGATTATACATCAGGTGCCGCGTCACCTGTCCGTGCCACGGAAATGACCGTGCCCGAGCGCCTGCCCGCCAGGCAGAAGGTCCGTATGGGAGCCTCTCTGGAGCTGCCCCATGTGATCCTTTTCTGTGACGATCCGGAAATGCAGCTGATCGAGGCTGTATCGGATATGAAAGAAAATCTGCAGGTCCTTTATAATCTGGACCTGATGGAAGGGGGCGGCCATATCACGGGACGTCTGGTGTCCCATGAGCAGGGCGCTGCCTTTTTTAAGGCGCTTTCGGCCTATATGAAGCGGATCGATAAAAAGTGCGGCCGGGAGGGCCTTTCGCCCATGTATTTTGCCGTGGGCGACGGCAATCATTCCCTGGCAGCCGCCAAGGCCTGCTATGAGGCATTAAAGGCTGAAGGCAGGACGACGGAAAGATCCCGCTATGCCCTGGTCGAACTGGAAAATATTGAGGACCCGGTCCATGTTTTTCAGTCGATCCACCGGCTGGTCAGGGCGGAAGACCCCATGGCTCTTCTGAATGATCTCAAAGGCCGGGCCGGCGGCGGTGAAGGCGGATATCCCGTCACCTGGTACTGCGGGGAGGAAAGCGGCTGCATCATGCTGGATCAGGCGAAAGGGGATCTGGCCGTGGAGGTCCTGCAGGACTGTCTGGATGCTTACGCTGAAAAGCACCCTGCGGAGATCGATTATATTCACGGAGAAACGGAGCTGGCGGATCTGGCCAGGGCACCGGGCCATATTGGTTTTGCCCTGCAGCCGATGGATAAAAGGCAGCTTTTCCCCTACGTGATCCGTCACGGATCGCTGCCGCGCAAGACCTTCTCCATGGGTCATGCCCGGGAAAAAAGATATTATATGGAAGCAAAAGAAATCTGAAGATCAAAAAACACGAAAGAGAGACAGACTATGTGTGGTATCGTAGGTTTTACAGGACATGTGCAGGCAGCGCCTATTCTGCTGGACGGACTGTCCAAGCTGGAATACAGAGGCTATGATTCGGCAGGTATTGCTGTGCGTGACGGTGATAAGGATCCGGTGGTGGTCAAGGCCAAAGGCAGGCTGGCTATCCTTTCTGAAAAGACGGACGGCGGTCATGCGGTGGCAGGTACCTGCGGCATTGGCCATACCCGCTGGGCGACTCACGGAGAGCCCTCAGAGCTGAATGCCCATCCCCACTGCAGTGAGGATAATTTTGTCGTGGGCGTCCATAATGGTATCATTGAGAATTACCAGGAGCTGAAGGACAAGCTTGTGAAAAAGGGCTATGTCTTTTACTCCCAGACGGATACGGAAGTGGCGGTCAAGCTGATCGACTACTACTATCATAAATATAATGTCGGCCCCATCGACGCCCTGGCCAAGACCATGGTGCGTGTGCGCGGCTCCTATGCCCTGGAGGTCATGTTCAAGGACTATCCCGGCGAGATCTATGTCGCCAGGAAGGACAGCCCTATGATCATCGGCGTCGTGCCGGGGGAAAAGGAAGACGAGGGCGAGACCTATGTGGCCTCTGATGTCCCTGCCATCCTGAAATATACCAGGGATGTTTATTACATCGGCAATCTGGAAATGGCGCGTCTGCGCAAGGGCGAGGTCACCTTCTTCAATCTGGACGGTGAGACCGTGGACAAACCGGTCACCCGGATCGAGTGGGATGCCGAGGCTGCCGAAAAGGGCGGATTCGAGCATTTCATGATGAAGGAGATCCATGAGCAGCCCAAGGCTGTGGCCGATACCCTGGCTTCTGTTGTGAAGGAAAATGGTGTAGACCTGTCTGAAACAGGCCTTACAACTGAGCTGATGCGCAGCATCAGGCAGATCCATATCGTGGCCTGCGGTTCCGCCTATCATGTAGGCGCAGTGGGTCAGTATGTCATTGAAGATCTGGCCAGAGTTCCCGTGAGGGTAGAGCTGGCTTCGGAGTTCCGTTACAGGAATCTTCTTTTGGATCCCGACGACCTGGTGGTCGTGATCAGTCAGAGCGGCGAGACAGCGGATTCGCTGGCGGCTCTCAGGGAGGCTAAGGGACGGGGCGTCCGTACTCTGGCCATCGTCAATGTGGTGGGCAGCTCCATTGCCCGGGAGGCGGATCATATCTTCTATACCCTGGCCGGTCCGGAGATCGCCGTGGCCACCACGAAGGCCTACAGTGCCCAGCTGATCGCTGTTTATGCCCTGGCGATGGGCTTTGCCCAGGCAAGGGAGACTATCACTGCGGACCGGGCGGCTGCTCTGGCAGAGGAGCTGAAGGCTCTGCCGGATAAGATCGAGCGGATCCTCAGTGAACAGGAGCGTATCCAGTGGTTCGCGGCCAAGTTTTCCAATGCCAGGGATGTCTTTTTTATCGGCCGCGGCATTGACTATGCCGTTTCCCTGGAAGGCAGCCTGAAAATGAAGGAAATCAGCTACATCCATTCTGAGGCCTACGCGGCCGGTGAACTTAAACACGGTACCATCTCCCTGATCGAAGATGGGACCCTGGTCATCGGCGTGCTGACACAGAAGGATCTTTTTGAGAAGACACTCAGCAACATGGTGGAGGTCAAGAGCCGGGGAGGTTACCTGATGGCGCTGACCACCTATGGCAATTACAGTATAGAGGATACGGCGGAATTCACCGTCTATGTGCCCAAGACAGATCCCTGTTTTGCGGCTTCACTGGCGGTCATCCCCCTGCAGCTGATGGGCTACTATCTGTCCGTCGCCCGGGGCCTGGATGTGGATAAGCCGAGAAATCTGGCCAAAAGCGTGACAGTGGAATAGAAACGGCAGGTGACGATCCTTGAAGAATCTTAAGGTCAGACGTGCCCTTCTGGCGGTGGGCCTGGCTGCGGCCGTGACTGTATCTTCTCTGCTTCTGCAGAATTATTATCTGCGTAATCTGAACGGGACACAGATGCGTCTGGACGGCTTTTATCTTGAGGATCCGAACTCTCTGGATATGGTGATTCTGGGCGCCAGTGATGTCTATTCCGGTTTTTCTTCCGCCCAGGCCTACAGCCTGTACGGTTTTACCAGCTATCCCTACGCTTACGAATCCAATCCGGTTTCCCTGTGGAAATATGAGCTGGAGGAGATCCTGCAGCATCAGTCGCCGAAGCTCGTGGTGGTGGAGGTCAACGGGGCGGTCTATGACAGTGAAGAACTGAGCACCGAGGCCAATGTCCGCAATCTGGTGGATAACATCCCCTCTTCCCCCAACCGGGATGCGGTGATCGCGCGTTACGGCTGTGACGACCGGCTCAGCTATGATCTGCTTTTGCTGAAATATCACAGTAAATGGGATCATTTTACCGGCCTGATGGGGACGGTCAACAAGCTGATGCTGGACCGTCGGGGTTATACCGTCCTGAAGGGTGTTTACAGTAATACGGAGATCGACATCGAGGGGGAGGCCAGGGACCTGAAGGGGGATCTGGCCGCGGAAACACTGGATCCCGAGGCCGAAGCCTGTATGGAGGAATTCCTGGACTGCTGTAAGGCACACGATACCCGGGTGCTCTTTGTCCGTTTCCCCCACAGAGTGGCAGATGAGGCCGGCTACAGCCGCTATCTGCGAAGCAACGAGGCCGGTGCCCTGGCTCAGGCCAAAGGCTATGAGTACCTGAATCTGGAGCAGTACAAGGACCAGATGGGTATTGATGACGCGGCGGACTTTTATAATAATGAACATATGAATGCGGACGGGCAGAGAAAGCTGACCGCTTTTCTGGGTGCTTATATCAGGGACCACTACGGCCTTTCGGAGAGTCAGCTTGACGCGGTTCAGAAGGACCGGTGGGAGATGTCCGCGGACTATATCGGGCGTTTTTATCAGTATTATGAAGCCCATCGTGGAGAGGAGACCAACCGGCTGATCCAGCTGCTGGAATCCGTGACCCTGCTCCATGAACTGGACAAAATGTAGGGGTTTATATCTAGATGGGAGATGACTCCCACTTCAAGTGCGTAGAGCACTAAGTGGTGAGTAACAAATTCGTATCAGTGGGAGTCCAATCTCCCATCTGATAT
>CADAIF010000048.1 GCA_902787905.1 uncultured Lachnospiraceae bacterium | reverse complement strand
GCCGTAAAGCTCCCTGCCGGCCATACGCTTCTCCTGACGGATCTTCTCCACCAGATTGCTGAGCTGGCGGCGGACCTCCATGGGATGACTGATGTTGACCAGATCCAGATGCTTGTCCGTCCTGTCAGCCGTGTAGAGATGGATGGTACCCACACCGAAAAGCTTCTGGCCCAGGGTCCTGCTCAGCTTGATATCCATGATCCTGTAAAGCAGGGTCTCGTCCACGGTGGTGGTCAGAAGGCCCTTGGAAATGATGAGCCTTTCCTTGTCAAACATATATTTCGTAAAAGAGATCGGAAGGCCGAAATGCCGCTTTCTGTCCGACCATAAAACATCCTCGCCGGTGTATTTTTTGTTTTTACCCATGTTCTTTACCCCCGTAAGTTAAGGTGATCTTAAGCTGTTTTAAGTATACACTAAATGCAGTTCTTATTAAAGTAGTTTCCATAAATCGGATGCAAACATTTTTCCGAAAAAAACAAAAAAATTATTTGTTTTATGACAGGTATGTGGTAGAATAGGTGATATATGTTGGGTAGGTATGCTACCTGTGAAGAAAGGATGACCACTATGAAGCTTGGTAAAGGTATCAAATTGATCGCAGCCGCAGCAACTATCACTGCCGCAGTCGGTACTGCCGTCTATCTTTTAAAGGATAAACTGGCGGATGATCATCTTGAGGATGATTTTGACGACGACTTCGACGATGATTTCGATGATCTGGATGACGAAAATGAAGCATCTGGCGACACAAGAGCATATGTCAATCTGAGCAAGGGTGATGCCGCTGAGACAGAAGACACCGCATCTGACAACGTGACAGAAGGAACATCCGAGGAAGCCGCCGCTGACGAAGCGGAGGATTCCGCCACAGAAGAATAATTCGTTATCTAACTGCCTGGCAGTATTTTATAGTTTAAAGGAGATTAGCACTATGAGCGAAGAAAAGGACCTCGAAATGACAACACAGGCTGAAGCCGCTGCTGAGACAGCTGCCGAAGCACCCAAGAAAAACAATAACAGAAAGCCTCGCAAACCGGTTGATCCGGCTGTCTGGGAGGATTTAAAAGCTAATATGGACAACGGCGACATCTTAACCGTAAAGATCAACGCAGCAGTCAAGGGCGGCGTGATCGCTTATGTGAACGGTGTCCGCGGTTTCATCCCCGCTTCTCTTCTCTCTGTCGCTTATGTTGAGAATCTTGACGAGTGGGCTGGCAAGACCATCGACGTCAAGGTCATCACAGTTGAGCCTGAGGAAAAGCGTCTCGTTATGTCCGGCAAGGCTGTCGAGCAGGAGAAGGCTGCTGAGGAGAAGGCTGCAAAGCTGGCCGCTGTCAATGTCGGTGATGTTTACGACGGTAAGGTTGAGAAGATCGTTTCCTTCGGCGCTTTTGTCAGGTTCGCTGACAACCTGTCCGGTCTGGTCCACATTTCCCAGATGGCCAATAAGCGTATCGAGACCCCGAATGAAGTTGTCAAGGTTGGCGACGAAGTCAAGGTCAGAGTTATCGGCAACAATGACGGTAAGATCAAGCTCAGCATGAAGGCTGCCGGTGAGGGCGGCGACGCTGCTCCCGCTCGTGCTCCGAAGGAGCCGGTCTTCAACTACAAGGAAGAAGGCAGAGCAACCACAGGTCTTGCTGATCTGCTGGCAAACATCAAGCTTGACTGATCCGGTCAGGCATAAAAAAGAGGTTCAGTTCCGAACCTCTTTTTTTATTGCCCCGAAGGCTTTACTGATCATAGTCTACCGTATCCAGCCATTTGATCCTCGGATAATACATGATGAAGGCCTTGGCCACCAGCTCATCCTCCGTCACAAAGGTATTGACCCAGAAACGGGAATCCTTGGAGACATTCCGGTTATCCCCAAGCATGAAATAACAGCCCTCAGGCACCACATAGGGACCGTAATCCCCCAGCGGCGTTTCCCGCACATAGGGTTCGTAGAGGGGCGTTTCACTATCATTGATGTAGACCATACCGCTTATGATCTCCACCTTGTCCCCGGGCAGGCCGATGATCCGCTTCAGATAATCCGTGCTCTCATCGTCCGGATACTTGAAGATCACGATATCCCCCCTGGCCGGTTCCTTAAAGTGGTAATACAGCCGCAGGCCGATGATCCTGGACCCCGCCGGAATCGTGTCCTCCATGGAGCCGGTGGGCACCACAGCGTTGGCGATGACCAGAAAATCCAGCAGAAGGGCGATCACCACAGCGGTGACCACGACCTTGACCCAGCTGATGATCTCCGCCTTCAGACTGCTCTCTGGCGCCTTGCTCCCGGTGTCCTCCGGCAGGTCGGGCTGCTGCTCGATATCTGTATGCTCAAAATCCATTGATCCTACTCTCCTGTCATGTTAAAGGTTGATGGTTGTTTGTCTGATAAAGGGGAAGCTCAACCGCGTCCTTCTGATAGGTTTTGAGAAGCTTTTTAAATTCCTCGTCCTTGTCCGTATGCAGAACCACCTGCTCTACAAGCTCCCCGTCCTTAAAGAAATAAAGACGCAGCTCCTCCATATCCCCCTGGTCGGAATAAGCCAGAAAGCCATAGGTTTCGGAAACATAGACCTTATCCGCCAGAACGGTGCCCATTTCTTCCGCTTTTCCGCCGACGTAGGCGTAAACCGTCTTTTTCTGGCCGCCGACGATCAGCTCCTCATTGCCGTCCCCGGTCAGATCATATAAAAAGTAGCCTGCGCCGGAATCCGGATAATTGGCCAGGAGTGCCGCGTAGGCCGCCTTTTCCTCAGAAGTCATGGCCGCGGGACTGCCTGAAACGGCCGTATCCGTGACATGCTGTACCAAATCCACCGCCGTACTTGCCGTCTCGGATGCCCCATTCTTTTTCCCGCAGGCCGCCGTAAAAAGCAGCAGTGCCGCGGCAAAAACTGCCGCAAATCTTCTCATCATCTTTTCCATTCAGCCTCTCTTTGTCAACCGGTCAGAAAAAGTTTTCAAACAGACCATACCTTAATAAGGATACCATCTGACGCAGTATAATTCAAGAAAAACCTGACCGGGCCATACTGCCCCGTCAGGTTTCTCCTTTAGTTTTTTGCTTTATTTATTCTTCACCAAGTCTGTTAAGCACCATATCATAACCGTCATTACCATAATTGAGTGAACGATTGACACGGCTGATGGTCGCGGTGGACGCTCCGGTTTTATCCGCTATCTCCAGATAGGTTTTCTTTTCCCGCAGCATACGCGCCACCTCGAAACGCTGTGATAAAGAAAGCAGTTCATTAATCGTGCAGATGTCCTCAAAAAACTCGTAGCATTCCTCGAGATTCTTCAGGCACAGAATACCGTTGAACAACTGCTCTACCTCAGCAGTATGAATCTTCTTGTTCATAAAAACAAACTCCCTCAAAGTATAATGTTATTATTATAAATACATTTTAGCATTTTACTGAGCTAAAGTCCATACCCAAAAGCAAAAAATACATTTTTTTGTACATTCTATCGTTTAGAGGCGTCTGTACCTGGCGACGATCACGCTTTCCTCGCGGTTTCCGGGCAGCTGCCAGAAGGCCTCCTTTTTCAGATAAGGGGTCTGGGCGATCAGCTGCTTCAGCATGGCGCCGGCGCTGCTGCGGATGATCACCGGCGCGCCGTCACTCATCCATTCCGGCAGGCGCCGGATCAGGGTCACCGCCAGGGCTCTCAGGGATTTCGCATCCATCTTGCCGGAAATCGCCGGCATTTCAGTGATCAGCTCATCGAAGCTGTAGCTGTGCCTGAAGTCTGACAGGTCTCTGTTGACAAAGTAGACGTTGATCCTGGCCTGGCCGGCATTCTGCCTGCCGCCAAGGATGGCATCTCCGTAAATATCCACCCCGTAAAGGCTCCGGGCCGGGAGGGCCTTCCTGCGTTCGATCAGAAGCGTTCCTACCCCGCACATGGGGTCCAGGACGATCGCGTCCGGAGACAGATAATCCTTCACCAGGGCAATGGTCTCCGCCGCCTTGACCGGATGCAGCGATGTGGCCAGGGCTGCCTGCCGGTATTCAAACCGCCTGTCCCTGATCGTCATCAGCTCCAGATAGGGATGATATCTGCCCTGCCGGTCCTCCATGAGCCGGAGGGAGATTTCATAGTGGGACCCGGAATTGATCAGCCGGCGCCCCGACAGGGCCTCCAGCCGTTCCGCCAGCCTGCTGATGTAACGGCTCTTCTCACTCAGGACCAGTTTTGTTTTCATGTCGATCCTGAAGAAGAAGGGGCCTTCGCCCTCATGACGGGCCTCCAGATAATCCAGCAGGCCCAGAGAAAGCATGGCCTTGGCTGCCGACTCAGGCTGGGCTCCCGTCAGGACCTTATCCGTAAATCTGAAAAGGAATTCCTTTACCGTACGGATCTTAGTTAACGGCCGCAGATGGTCCGTTTTAAGACCCACAGCCCCTTTAAGCTCCCGGCAGCTGCCGGCATCCATCTCCGCCAGGGCGTCCGCCGTCAGAAACTCCAGACCCGGATTGGTCACCAGGATCAGGTCCGTCGGCATATCCCAGCCGGTAAAGGTGTGATGCTTCGTCTTCTGCCCCTTCATCAGCATTTCCCGAAGCAGATGCAGCTCCTCACTCAGATGCTTCCTCTCCGTTTCAGCCATCTCCATGCCTTCCAGAGCCTGGGCTCTGGCAAGAAGGGCTTCCCTGAAGGGCTCAAGGTCATAATGATCCAGGCCTTTCAGATAGCTGCTCCTGACAAAGAGCTGCTGCTCAGCCTGCCAGGCCTCAAAAAGGGCTTTCGGCGTATCCGCATTCCCGTAGTCGCCCAGCAGCAAAGCCGCGTTGCGCCTGGTCTTGGCGTCCTCATGCTTAAGAAGAACGGTCAGGACAGTCAGCTGATCCTCCGTCAGGCAGGCCTCCGGCTCTGACTTCATCTGCGCTCTCAGGGCTGCCAGCTGCTGCCGGACCTCCCTGCCATCTGAAATGGCCTCAAAATAACTTTCGTACATGCTCTACCTCATTCGCAAAGAGCGACCACGGTGAAGACACTCTTGGCCTCCACAACTTCCTTGACAACCGCCTTCAGGCTGCTGAGCCGCTCCGCCGCCGGAATATTATCACTCATGGCCAGGGCCGGCTCAATGGTGTAATAATACATGGTGCCTGACAGGGTATTCAGACGGGATTCCGTCATTTCCACCTCATCTCCCGCCTTCAGCAGGCCGGGCCGTTCCATACGGAAATTGACCTCCTTCGCCATCCCCTAAGCCTCCGCCTTCGCGTAACGCTTTAAGATGCCCAGGATCAGATCTACGGAAAGATCCATGCCCTCGGCCGTCACATGCTCATAGGGGCCGTGGAAGGCGAAACCGCCGGTGCCCAGATTGGGACAGGGCAGGCCCATATAGCTGAGTCTGGCGCCGTCCGTACCGCCCCGCTCCGGCATGATGACCGGTGTCACCCCGATCTCCTCTGCCGCCGCCTTCGCATTCTCGATCAGATGGAAATGGGGCGTGATCTTCTCCGCCATGTTGTAGTACTGGTCTGTCAGAGTGAGCACCGCTGTGCCCTCCCCGTATTTTTCATTGATGGTCTTCTCGATATGACGCATCAGGGCCTTACGGGCCTCAAAGGTATGCATGTCATGGTCCCTGATGATGTAATACATTTCAGCCTTTTCCACATTGCCCTTCATATCGGTCAGATGATAGAAGCCCTCATAATCCTCGGTATGCTCCGGCACATCTGCCGCAGGCAGCATGCCATTGATCTCCATGGCCACCGTCAGGGCATTGATCATGGTATCCTTGGCACTGCCCGGATGGACATTAAAGCCGTTGACGACCCAGGAGGCACCGCAGGCATTGAAATTCTCATAGACGATCTCGCCCTCGATACCGCCGTCCACCGTGTAGGCGTAATCCGCGCCGAAGCCTTCCACATCAAAGACATCCGCGCCCCTGCCGATCTCCTCATCCGGCGTAAAGCCGATGCAGATCTTTCCATGGGGGATATGATCCGTGATCAGCCGCTCCACGGCTGTCAGGATCTCGGCGACGCCGGACTTGTCATCCGAACCCAGCACGGTCGTGCCGTCAGTCACGATCAGAGTCCTGCCTGCCAGAGAAGGCAGATGGGGGAAGCTGCGGACGGAAAGCACACGGCCGCTGCTGCCCAGGACCACATCCTTGCCGTCATAGTTTTCAATGACTCTGGGCTTCACATTCTCGCCGCAGAAATCCGGCACTGTGTCCATGTGGGCGATCAGGCCGATGGCCGGCGTCTTTTCAAGCCCCTCCGTGGCCGGCAGACTGCCGTAGACATAGCACTTGTCATCCACCCTGGCATCCGTGATGCCAAGGCCCTTCATCTCTTCCACCAGTATGTGTGCCAGGTCAAACTGGCGGGCTGTGGAAGGAACGGTTTCGCTGGTATCGTCACTGGCCGTGTGGACGACCACATATTTTAAAAGACGTTCGTAAGCTCTCATATTTTATCAATCCTCCTTCATCGTTCAGCGGGCAAAAGAGCCCTGACTTATATTATAGCATGAAAACGGCCTTTCGAACACATAAAAAGGAGGCTGTGAATTCACAGCCTCCCAAAGGATCAAAACTGTATCGATTACAGAAGCACGCCGAGGAAGCATCCGTAGAAGACCAGAGCCACGATAGTCATGAGCTTGATCAGGATGTTGATGGACGGGCCTGAGGTATCCTTGAAAGGATCACCGACAGTATCACCGACGACTGCAGCCTTATGGGCTTCGCTGCCCTTGCCGCCGTGGTTGCCGTTCTCAATGTACTTCTTCGCGTTATCCCATGCGCCGCCGGAGTTGGACATGAAGATGGCCATAAGAACACCGGTGACCAGAGAACCTGCCAGCATACCGCCGACAGCCTCGGTGCCCAGAAGGAAACCGATGATGATCGGTGCTGCCACTGCCATGACGCCCGGAATGATCATTTCCTTCAGAGCAGCCTGGGTGGAGATAGCAACACAGGTCTTGTAATCCGGTCTGGAAGTACCTTCCAGAATGCCGGGATCGGAATGGAACTGTCGACGCACTTCCTCGATCATTTTGTAAGCAGCCTTGGAAACGGACTCCATGGTGAAGGCTGAGAACAGGAAGGGAAGCATACCGCCGATCAGAAGACCAACGATTGTTGTATGAGCCAGGATATTGATGGAATCCAGCTTGACAGCATCCGCATAGGACATAAACAGAGCCATGGCTGTCAGGGCTGCGGAACCGATAGCGAAACCTTTACCCATAGCAGCTGTGGTGTTGCCGACAGCATCCAGAGAGTCAGTGATCTCACGAACGGACTCATCCAGACCGGACATTTCGGCAATACCGCCGGCGTTATCAGCGATCGGGCCGTAAGCATCGACAGCAACTGTGATACCGGTTGTGGAAAGCATACCGACGGCTGCCAGAGCGATACCGTAAAGGCCGCAGAAATGGAAGGCGATAAAGATACCGACACAGATCAGGATGATCGGGATGGCAGTGGACTGCATACCGACAGCCAGACCGGAAATGATCGTGGTTGCGGAACCTGTCTCAGACTGCTCGGCGATCTTCTTGACAGACTTGTAGTCGCCGGAAGTATAAACCTCAGTCAGAATACCGATCACAAGACCGACAACCAGACCGGCAATAATAGCGATGGCCGGATTGATGCTGCCGAGGAATTTCAGGCTGAGGATCACGGAGCCGATGATAACGATAACGGCTGCAGTGTAGGAACCTCTGTTAAGAGCCTTCTGCGGGTTGCCGCCCTCTTTACTCTTGACCAGGAAGGTACCGACGATCGCAGCGATGATGCCCAGAGCGGACAGCAGGGCCGGGAAAAGCGCCTGTGCCTTAGCCAGATCCATATCACCGCCTGCAGTAGCGATACCGAGTGTAATTGCGGAGATCAGAGAACCGACATAGGACTCGAACAGGTCAGCACCCATACCGGCAACGTCACCGACATTATCACCGACGTTATCAGCGATAACGGCCGGGTTTCTCGGGTCATCCTCAGGAATGCCTGCCTCGACCTTACCGACAAGGTCGGCACCGACGTCAGCTGCCTTGGTGTAGATACCGCCGCCGACACGGGCAAACAGAGCGATTGAAGAAGCACCCAGGCTGAAGCCGAAAAGAATGTCCGCGTTGCCTGTAATACCGTAGATCACGGAAACGCCCAGCAGACCGAGACCTGCAACGCACATACCCATAACGGCACCGCCGGAAAAAGCAACGGAAAGGGCGCTGCCCATACCGCCGTTCTTGGCTGCGTTGGCAGTCCTGACATTCGCCTTAGTGGCAACATTCATACCTGCATAACCTGCCGCGATAGACAGAGCGGCGCCGCACAGGAAGCAGACAGCCGTCGCCGGATTGCGCAGGAAGCAGATCACAACAAAAAGCACGGCGATAAAGATGATCAGAATTTTATACTCTGAAAAAAGAAACGCACGTGCGCCTTCCGCGATCGCGGAAGCGATTTCTTTCATTCTGTCAGTGCCTTCGTCCACCTTTTTGACTCTTGCGGTCAGGATCAGGGCGTAAAGCAGGGCCAGAACTGCGGCTCCAGCAGCCACAAACATAAGAGTTTCCATTTTTTTAACCTCCTTAACGTTACACTCTTCCCATTATTTTCATAACGCTGTTACTTTATTCTAACATAGTTTTAGCAAATGACAAGCGTCAATTTAACCTTTTTGTCAATATTGCAGATCATGTATACAAGAAAAAACGAGGGTGCCTCCTGCAGTGAGTGAAACTGACTGTCAGGGGACACCCTCGGGTAAGATCAAATGAATCCGGTCAGGTCAGCTTTAAGCTGCGGTATTGAGCAGAAGCAGACCGAAGACCAGGGTAAACAGAGCCACCGTCTCTACGATACCGATGACGATAAAGTAGTTTGCGGTACCTTTACCTGTCGCGCCTAAGGCATCTGCTGCCGCTGCGGCACATCTGCCCTGGAAAAGAGCGGAAAGACCGATGGCCAGACCGCCGAAGAGGCCGACACCAAGAGCCATGCCCGGATCACAGTTTGCGCTTGCGATGAAGTTCATAAGCAGGAAACCGTAGATGGTCTGGGTCAGGGGCGCGCCTGAGAAAGCGATCATGATGAAGGGAGCGGGTTTACCGCTTGCGTAACACTTTTTCCATGCGCCGACTGAAGACATTCCGGCAAAGCCCGCGCCAAATGCAGATCCGGCAGCTGATAAACCAAGGGCTGCAGCCATACCAATAAATCCGATATTCATAGTAACTCTCCTTTTCTGAAAAAACTATTTCACGATTTTCTCGTTTTCTTTAAATGGTTCGTAAGCGATTCCTGTCCACTCAAGGCCGACCTGTCCGGAGAACTCCAGAACGTTCAGACGCACGCCGTGTACGACGACGGAAAGGAAACACATGATGATATTCAATGCATGTCCGATGATAACCACCACGACACCTAAAACGACCAGAGGACCGGAGAAACCGGCGGCGATTCCGTTAAAGCTCTGGGAGATCGCGAGACCGGCCATACCGACGGCAAAGAGTCTGATGTAACTCATGACATTGCCGAAGCAGCTGATCGTGTTCAGAAATACGGTGAAGGAGTCGGCCAGACCGGATTTAAGGCCCTGACCAAATGTCTTCTCCGGTGACATGCCGCCAAAGATGACGACAAGGACAAAAGCAACGATGATGCCGCCGAATACCGGAACGATCGGGATATTGTCACCGATGACCAGATACAGGGCCAGCAGGTACATCGAGATGATGGCGATGACCCAGCCCAGGTCAGCGACCCAGCTCAGATTCTTCTCGCCGATCTTCTTCTTGATCGCCAGAAGGGAACCCAGAGCCATCTGGATGGCACCGATCGTGAAGGAGAACTTCATGATGTTGTTCTGCGCGTCATGCGAAGTCACACCGAAATACTCCGGATAGTTGGCAAAGCCGGGAACGACCAGCGCCTTCAGGAAGGGTACTTTCATCGCGCTTTCCATACCAAACC
>CADAIF010000047.1 GCA_902787905.1 uncultured Lachnospiraceae bacterium | reverse complement strand
CCGCATCCATCCTGAAAACAGAGAAAGGGACCACCATACCGCTGTTTGGCAGGCCGAAAATGATATTCTGGGTGATATTCCACATGGCATGCATGGCCATGGCACACCACAGACTGTCAAAGTAGTAGACCAGCAGCGAAAAAAGGATGCCGGTGATGAAAATATCCAGAAGTGATGAAATTGTCACGCCGGGATTCAGGATGTGCAGCAGGGCGAATAAGGCGGAGTTGCCTAAAATGGCCACGACAGGCGGATACCGTCTGCACAGACGCTGGTACAGATAGCCCCTGCAGGCCAGTTCTTCCGCAGAGGACTGGATGAAGACTAGAATAAAAATGATCAGGAGGGATAGGGGTGAAAAACGGTCATAATAGATACTGATATCTTTTGATAAAACAGACATCAGGATACAGAAACCGTTTAAGGCAAAACCAAAAATAAAGCCTAAGATCAGCATTCCGATGGTATTGCCGCGCATACCCGGGCCGATGGTCTTCAGGATGGGGCGGTTTCCCTTCGGCAGGATGATCGCCAGTAAAAAGATGATCCAGACGCCGATGAATGAGGCGTACATGGATCCGGTGATCATGGCATCGCTGCTGTTAAAGTCTATGCCAAGTCCCATTTTAAGGCCCAGCATTAGGAGCTCGGCCAGGGTCTGTCCCAGGAGCACCAGCAAAAAGGTCATCAGGATGGGGAAGGGAAGGATATCATACCATTTGCGGGTTACTTTTGTCATTATTGATCATCTCCCTGTAAATTGGTCCGGCCTGAAATGCTGCAGGCCGTCGGATGTATTGATTATAACACAGAAAGCGTTTTCCTGACAAATTGGCAAGGCAAATCTTGTTAAAAAACGGTACATGCGATAAACTTATATTCAGATAATAGCAGCAAAGGGAGTTGTTTGTTATGGAAAACAGAGACAGTTTCGGTTCACGCCTGGGCTTTATCCTTGTCAGCGCGGGATGCGCCGTAGGTATCGGGAATGTATGGAAATTTCCCTATATCGCGGGGGCCAACGGCGGTGCGGTTTTTGTCTTTATTTATCTTTTGTTCATGGTACTGATGGGGATCCCGGTCATGACCATGGAGCTGGCCATCGGCCGAGGCAGCGGCAAGAGTGCGGTGGGAGCCTTTAAGGCCCTTGAAAAACCCGGCAGCATCTGGCATATCCACGGATGGGTCTGCCTGATCGGATGCTATCTGCTCATGATGTATTACACCACGGTTTCCGGATGGATGGTGGATTACGCATGTAAGTTTGCGGTGGGGGCCTTCGACCATGTGAAGGCGGAAGAGATCGGCGATGTTTTCCTCGGGATGCTCTCGAATCCTGTGGAAATGGGCATCTTCATGGTGATCACTGTGGTCGGTGGTTTCGTCGTCCTGAGCTTCGGTGTCCGGAACGGGCTTGAACGTGTCAATAAAGTGATGATGGTGGGCCTGCTGGTTCTGATCGTTATTCTTGCAGTCCACAGTCTGACCCTGGAGGGTGCCGGTGACGGTCTGAAATTCTATCTGTATCCGGATCTGCAGCGGGCGAAGGAGGCCGGCCTGGGAAAGGTGGTGACCGCCGCCATGAATCAGGCTTTCTTCACCCTCAGTCTGGGTATCGGTTCCATCGAGATCTTCGGCAGCTATATGTCTAAAGACCATACGCTGACCGGTGAAGCCGTCAGGATCAGTGCGCTGGATACCTTTGTCGCGCTGATGGCGGGCCTGATCATTTTCCCGGCATGCTTCAGCTTCGGCGTAAAGCCTGACCAGGGACCGTCTCTGATCTTTGTCACGCTGCCGCAGGTATTTATCCACATGAAGGGCGGCAGGATCTGGGGAAGTCTGTTCTTTATCTTTATGACCTTTGCCAGCTTTTCCACGGTGACAGCGGTATTTGAGAATCTGGTTGCCATACTGATCGATAACCTGGGCTGGAGCCGGAAAAAATCCGTGGTCTTCAATATGATCTTTCTGCTGATCACCAGTTTCCCCTGTGTTTTCGGCTACAATATCTGGCGTGGGCTGCATCTGATCGGCAGCCGGGATGTGCTGGATTCCGAGGATTTTATCGTCAGCAATATTCTGCTGCCCATCGGGGCACTCGTTTTTCTGCTCTTTTGCGTCACCCGGGCCGGCTGGGGCTTTAAAAACTATCTCAATGAGACCAATACCGGTAAGGGGATGAAAATGCCGGGCTGGCTGAAGGGCTACTTCCAATTTGTCCTGCCGGTCCTGATCCTGATCATTCTGATCGGCGGACTGATCTGACGGGCAGTTAACGTATGATAAAAAGAACGACATATGAAAAAACGACACAGCTCCCGGGAGAGTGTGTCGTTTTTTCATAAACAGAAGAGACTGTCTATCTGCTCCTGCTGTTTTTCTGGTAGAGATACCAGAGGCCTTTCAGGAGCAGGTCCTTGTCATAATGGATCTCATGTCTGCAGGAGGGAATGATCAGGGAGGCGATGCCGCCGGTGGCGATGACGGTCACCGGTGCTTTCAGCTCATCTTCGATCCGGTCGATCAGACCGTCGATCATGGCCGCATTGCCGTAGATGAGGCCGCTCTGCATGCTTTCGATCGTGTTTTTCCCAATCAAATGTTTCGGCTTTTCCAGATGGAAGAAGGGCAGTTGGGCGGCCTTTTCCATCAGGGCATCCTGGGATATGCGGACGCCGGGCATGATCAGGGTGCCAAGGTAAGTCCGCTGATCACCGATCACCGAACAGGTCGATGCCGTCCCCAGGTCGAAGATGGCGAGCGGTCCCTTGTAAGCTTCACAGGCCGCTACAGCGTCCACGATCAGATCGCTGCCTACACTGGCAGGCTGGTCGGTGACGATACGGATCCCCGTTTTGGTGCCGTGGGCCACAATATAGGGCGTCAGGCCCGTCAGCTTGATAAAAGCATCTCTGACCACATCCGTCAGATAAGGGACGACAGAGGAGAGGATGATGCCTTCCAGCCCCTTCAGAGACACCTCATAGGCATGAAATAAGGCTTTGACTTCAACGAAGAACTGCTCGGTCGTCTGGTCTCTGTTGCTTCGGATCCTTCCTGTAAAAAGGATCTCCCGGTCTGAATTCATCAGGCCGATGACGATATTGGAATTCCCGATATCTATTGCGCAGATCATAAGGCCGCCTCCTTCAGGCATTTCAGCCGGGTCAGCAGAGCGTCGGCAGCATCTGCCTTATCCATCATGGGCAGATCCAGCTGCCGGTCTTTTTCGATCAGGATCAGATGATTGGTGTCGGCAGCGAAGCCGGCCCCGGCCTCCTTCAGTGAATTGGCAGCAATCAGGTCGGCACCCTTCTTTTCAAGTTTTTTCCTCGAGTTTTCAAGCACATTTTCGGTTTCCATGGAAAAACCGCAGAGGATCTGTCCTGCTTTTTTATGGCTGCCGAGCCAGGAGAGGATATCCTCTGTCCGTCTCAGGGAAAGGGAGAGGTCCCGGTCCGCCTTTTTGATCTTTTCCGCTGCCGTTTCCGCAGGGGTATAATCCGCCACGGCAGCGGACTTGATCAGGATATCCTGGCTGCTGTAATGGTCTTTGACGGCAGCGGCCATCTCCGCGGCGGTTTCCACATGGATCAACTGTACAAAGGGCGGCGCATCAATGGCGCAGGGGCCGGAGATCAGGGTGACATTGGCCCCCCGAAGCATGGCCCGCCTTGCGATGGCATAGCCCATTTTCCCTGTGGAATGGTTGCTGATGAACCGGACCGGATCGATGGGTTCCCGGGTCGGACCTGCAGTGACCAGGAGGTTAAGGCCTTCCAGATCCTTTTCACAGGCGATCTCCCGGAGGACATGATCCACAAGGACAGTCTCCGAAGGCATTTTGCCGGTACCTGTAGCGCCGCAGGCCAGACGGCCTTCATCCGGCTGGATGATCCGCTTTCCCTGGGCGGCCAGCTTTTCAAGATTCTCCTGAACCACGGGATTATTGAACATATTTGTGTTCATGGCCGGGGAGATCAGGACCGGGCAGGTCATGGCCAGGACGGTGGTGCTCAGCATATCATCCGCCAGGCCATGGGCCAGTTTTGCGAGCATATTGGCGGAGGCCGGCGCGATCAGGCAGAGATCGGCCATTTCCGCCAGGGCAATATGGGGCACATGGAGACCGGTATCGGGATCGAAGGTGTCGATGATGCATCTGTTCCCGGTCAGGGTCTCGAAGGTGCAGGGATGGATGAAGTTCGCGGCATTCTTTGTCATGATCACGTGGACATTAGCATGGAGCTTCACCAGCATGCTGGCCACGTTTGCCGCCTTATAGGCCGCAATGCTGCCTGTTACACCGAGAATAACGGTTTTTCCCTTCAGCATTTTGCGTCCTCGTCCTTCATCAGGTCACACAGACGGCCGTGCTTTTCATATCTTGTCACACGCTGTATGCGGTTCTCCTCATCGACAAAGACGACCCTGGGCGGATTTTCATCCGCCTCAGTGTCTGTCATGCCTGCATAGCACATGATAATGATCTTGTCGCCTACCGAAACCATACGGGCTGCCGCCCCGTTCAGGCAGATCATGCCGCTGCCGGCTTCGCCGGAGATGACATAGGTTTCAAAACGGCTGCCGTTGTCGATATCTACGATCTGGACCTGCTCGTATTCCCGGATGCCGGCAGCGGCCATCAGGGTCTCATCGACGGTGATGCTGCCGATATAATTCAGTTCAGCCTGGACGACTGTCGCCCGGTGGATCTTTCCCTTTAACATATTCAGCAGCATATCAGACCTCCCAGATGAAATTGTCGATCAGACGGGTCTTGCCGATGTAGACGGCAATGGCCACCAGGACCGGTCTGTCAATGGTATGGTGAACCTGGATGGCATCCCAGGAGACCATCTCAGCGTAATCAAGCCTGGCAAGGGGCTCAGAGGCAATAACGGAACGGATTGTATCAAGCACCTTTTCGCCATCTGTCTCGCCCTTTTCCATCATTTCCCGGCCGGCCTTCAAGGCGCGGGAGAGTACAAGGGCAGCCTGACGCTCCTCAGGATTCAGATAAGTATTCCGGGAGCTCTTTGCCAGCCCGTCTTCTTCACGGATGATGGGGCAGCCGATGATCTCAAGGTTCATATCCAGGTCTCTGACCATGCGTCTGACGACAGCCAGCTGCTGGGCGTCCTTCTGACCGAAGTAGGCCCGGTCCGGGGCAACGATATTGAAATCAGAGGCGTACATCTCTTCAGGGGTCGGCGCGAAGATCAGGGAAGCGCCGGCGGCTTCAGCCTTGATCTGATCGGCAGCCAGATCTCTGGGATAGCTCTGAAGATCTTCGTTGGGGGCAAACTGGATGGGATTGACAAAGACACTGACAACGACACGGTCATTATCCTTTGCCGCCTGACGGATCAGGCTCTGATGACCTTCATGAAGATAACCCATGGTCGGGACCAGGCCGACAGTGAGGCCTTCCCTGCGCCATGCAGCAACGATTTCGCGGACTTCTGCCTTAGTATTTACGGTTTTCATCTGTGGACCTCCTTCCTAGTACAGCTTCTCGATGACTTCATCGGCGATCTTGTAGCCATGCTCGGGAGCGGGGAAAGCGCCGGACTGAACATCCGCAATATAGGCCTTAAAAGCATCTTTCATGGCTGCACCGATCTCCGCGTAGCGCCTGACGAATTTCGGGGTGAAGTCAGAGAACATACCAAGCAGGTCCTGATAGACCAGGATCTGGCCGTCACAGTCACTGCCAGCGCCGATACCGATGGTCGGGATGGACAGGGATTTCGTGACCATGGCTGCAAGGGCAGAGGGGACACACTCAAGAACAACGGCAAAGGCGCCGGCTTCTTCGACAACCTTCGCATCTTCCAGGAGCTTCTTTGCGGCCGCTTCTGTTTTGCCCTGAACCTTGTAACCGCCGAAGGCATTGATGGACTGAGGGGTAAGGCCAAGGTGGGCCATGACCGGGATACCGGCATCTGTGATCGCTTTGATCTGGGCAGCAACACTGGCGCCGCCTTCCAGCTTGACGGCATTGGCCCGTCCCTCCTTCATCAGGCGGCCTGCGTTATGGACCGCTTCCTCTATAGATTCCTGATAGGACATAAAGGGCATATCGATGACGACCAGGCAGTCTTTGGCGCCTCTGGCCACCGCCGCACCGTGATGGATCATATCCTCCATCGTGACAGAGATCGTATCTTCATAACCAAGCATGACATTGCCCAGGGAATCACCTACGAGGATACCGTCGATGCCGGCACCGTCCACCAGGGCTGCTGTGGAATAATCATAGGCTGTCAGCATGGTCAGTTTTTTACCATCGGCCTTTGCCTGCTTAAATGTTGCTGTTGTCTTTTTCATTTTTTCCATTCCTTTCTGTTTCCGGAGCCTTTGCCAAAAGCTCTGAAATGTTCCCGTATGATTTTTCAGGGTGTTTTCGCTTTGCGATGTCAACAAGAATCTCAGACAGTCTTATATAGATCTCACGTTCATTTCCGGATAAAACATTCAGATGGTCTTCAATGGTGGAGAGGTCGGCCCGCTCCACAGGTCCGGTCAGGGCAGCTTCGCATCCGCGCGCGGCCAGTGCCTGCGCATTATGGATAAAGAGCGGTCCAAGGGCCTTCCGGGCTTCCTCCGGCTCAAAACCGCATGAGGAAAGAAGGCGGACAGCCACTTCATAAAGGCCGATCACCAGATTACTGACGCAGACCGCTGACGCGTGATACAGGGTCTTATCCTCCGCAGAAATGATGCGCACGGAATTACCGAAGCCCGTAAACATCTTTTCCCAGAGCTGTATATGCTCAGCAGATCCTTCAATTGTAAAAAAAGCGTGAGACAGTTCCTTATAAGACTGCAGTCTGTCGTTGACTGCGAATAAAGGATGGATAGAATAACCGAACGCGCCGGTCCGGTCGATCCCGGAGAAGATAGCAGAAGAGAGACTCCCGCTGCAGTGACAGATAAACTTGCCTTGCAGGTCTGATCTTTTCAGAGAATTCCACACACTGTTGACAGCCCCGTCGGGGACAGTCAAAAAGACAGCATCACTTGCACGAACTAAATCTTCGAGATGCAAAAAATACCGTGTATGGGTAAATTCAGATGCCAGACGGGCAGAGTCGGGGTGAAGGCTGTAGTAACCGGATACACATATTTCGCGTTCCGTCATGTATTTGCCAAGAGAAAAACCGACTTTCCCTGCACCTACAAATCCTATTCTCATACGATCACCTTCCTTCCTGTGTAAAGGTGATGCGTCTTCGTGTCGTTTCAGTCCCATTGTCATCTTCTGAGTTCCGCAGCTTTTGGCGGATACCCTATGTCATACAGGCTGAGCAGACCCTCCGCGTGAAATATCATCCTGTGAATTCCGATGAGAAGATTTGCAAAACAATGTTTATTTGTGTGTTCACTGGTATAGTTCCTGAGGATACTATCCATATCGGTTAAAAAACCGAGTTCATTCTAACACCGTGCGTCAGATAATTCAATAAAAGACGGCTTTTTTTCAAAAAAATACACCGGCAGACCTATAAGTGATATACTGTGATTATGTAAATACGGTCAGGAGGATCATCTATGCAGGAACGAATCGTTGTGGCAAAATTCGGCGGCACATCTGTGGCTGACGCCGGTCAGTTTCGCAAGATCAGGGCGATTGTCCAAAGTGACCCGGAGAGAAGATATATCGTGGTTTCGGCGCCGGGGAAACGCTTTTCGGACGACAGAAAGGTCACGGATCTTCTGCTGGACTGTTATGAGAAGGCGGCGGCAGGGGCATCCTTTGAAGATGAACTGGCACAGATCAGGGCGCGTTATCAGGCGATCATCGACGGGCTGGGGCTTCAGTTTCCCCTGGATCAGGAGCTTGAGACACTGGCGCAGTCACTGAAAAATGAGCCGGCACGGGACTACTGTGCCAGCAGAGGAGAGTATCTGACAGCCAAGATCATGGCTGATTATCTGGGCTTCACCTTTGTGGATCCCGCCTGGTGCGTCTGTTTTGATGAGGACGGACAGCTGAATGCGGAGATGACGGCCCGGACCATGCGGGCTTCCCTTCTGCCGCTGAAGTACGCGGTGATCGCCGGCTTTTACGGGGCAGATATGAAGGGGCAGATCCGTACCTTTGAGCGGGGCGGGTCAGATATCACAGGCAGCCTTGCGGCATGCGCCGTCAACGCGGCCCTTTATGAGAACTGGACGGATGTTTCGGGCCTCTATGCAGCCGATCCCAGGATCGTGAAGGATCCCGAAACGGTTGCCTACATGAGCTACAGAGAGCTCCGTACTTTATCCTATATGGGAGCCTCTGTCCTGCATTCCGATGCTGTTCTGTCAGCCTCGGAGATGGAGATCCCTATCAATATACGCAATACCAACCGGCCCGAGGATGCGGGCACCATGGTGGTCAGACATCTGCCGCCGAAGGTGGTCAAAAGCCCGGTCACCGGCGTTTCCGGCAGAAGAGGCATGTCCGTCATCCAGATCGAGAAGGTTATGGTCAGCGACGGTTCAGGCTTCTCCGCCAAGGTGCTTGATATCCTGAAAGAGCGGCAGCTGCCCTTCGAGTACTGCCTGACAGGCATCGATGCCATCACCCTGGTGATCAGGAGCGGCCTTTTAGACAGCTGCAAGGAGGACCTGCTCGTGGAGATCCAGGCCACCCTGCACCCCGATTTCGTCAGCGTGCGGGATCATCTTTCCCTGATCGCGGTGACGGGGGAGAAGGGGACGGAGTCCAGTGACGCCAACGTGCGGGTCCTGGAAAGACTGACGGATGAAGGCATCGAGATCAGTACCATCAACCAGGGGGCCGGCAAGCTGAATCTGCTGGTCGGCGTGCCGGAAGAACGTTACGAGGATGCCATCAAGGCCATCTACGGCATCCGGTCGGAGATTACTCATTAAATATGTTCGCCGGAAAGATTCTGCGTATTCTCTTTTCATCAGGACGAGAATATAGTACAATAACGGTGACACGGATAGATTTCATGAATGCAGGATCAGATACAGCATCTGGCCCTGAAGGGGAACCTAAAAGGAGTTAAAAATGGCGGTAAAAAAGAAGGTAGAACAAAAGACAGAGGTGACAGCAGAGGCGAAGACTGCAGAGGTGAAAGCAGCAGCAGAGCCGGAGGCGTCAGCGAAGACAACTGCGAAGAAGACAACAACGAAGAAGGCGGCAGCGGAAAAGAAACCGGCAGCGGAAAAGAAACCGGCAGCGGAAAAGAAACCGGCGGCGAAAAAGACAACAGCCGCGAAGAAGCCGGCAGCTAAGAAGACTGCGTCCAAAAAGGCGGAGCCGGCGGCTATGGCAGCTGAGGCAGAGGTCGTCGAAAAGACAGTCGCGGCCGAGGTCGTTGAAAAGGTGGTTGAGAAGTCTGCTGAGGCCGAGGTTGTTGAAAAGGCAGCTGAGGCTGAAGTCGTCGAAAAGGCAGCTGAGGCGGAGGTCTTTGAGGAAGCGGTTGAAACGGCAGCCTATGAAGAATCCGAGCCCTACTATGAAATGCCCCAGCCCAGAAGAAGCATCGTCTTCATTGGTTCTGAGTGCTATCCCTTTGTAAAAACAGGCGGCCTGGGTGATGTCATGTACGCGCTGCCGAAGGCCCTGATCGCGCAGAACTGTGATGTCAAGGTCATTCTGCCCAGATATAAATGTATTCCCTGGGAATACCAGGAAAAAATGGTTTACAGAGGCGCCTTTGAGATGGACCTCTGTTCGGACGGCAGGTCCTTTTATGTAGGCATCATGGAGTATGTCTGGGACGGCGTTGTCTATGACTTTATTGATAATGAAGACTTCTTCAGCTACGGGAAGCCTTACACCAACCTCATTGATGATATCCCGAGATTCTGCTACTTCTCCAAGGCAGCGCTGGCATCTCTGCTTTACATGGACTGGATCCCGGATGTGATCCACTGTCATGACTGGCAGGCAGGCCTGGTCCCGGTATATCTGAGGACCCTGTTTGAGGGCACGGCCCTGTCAAGGTCCAAGGTCATCACAACCATTCATAATCTCAGATTCCAGGGTGTCTATAATATCCCCACGATCCAGTACTGGTCGGGTCTGCCGGATTATGTTTTCAACAAGGACGCGCTGAAACAGGGCTATGAGGACGCCAACATGCTGAAGGGCGGTCTGACCTACTCCAATATGATCACAACCGTCAGCGGCACCTACGCGGCTGAGATCCAGTCACCCTTCTACGGTGAAAAGCTGGATGACCACCTCAGATATCATTCAGGTAAGCTGCGCGGCATCATCAACGGTATTGATTATGACATGTGGGATCCTTCAAAGGATCCGCTGCTGGCAGCGCCCTATGACCTGTCCAATGTTCTGGAGAACAAGCGGAAGAATAAGCAGGCCCTTCAGGAGCAGCTGGGTCTTACAGTAGATGATCATTTGTTTGTCATCGGCCTGGTCTCCAGACTGACAGACCAGAAGGGACTTGACCTGGTCAACAGCATCCTTCCGGGACTCATGGACGGACATACCCAGTTCGTGGTTCTGGGAACCGGAGACGCCCAGTATGAGGACGCCTTCAGATATTATGAGGATACCTACAGGGGCAGTGTCTGCTCCAACATTATGTACGATGAGGGCAGAGCGCACATGATCTACGCCGGATGCGACGTGGTCCTGGTACCGTCTCAGTTTGAGCCCTGCGGCCTGACCCAGCTGATCGGCATGCATTACGGTACGATCCCGATCGTCCGTGAGACCGGCGGCCTGAAGGATACGGTGCAGCCCTATAATCAGTATAGTAATGACGGCAACGGCTTTACTTTCGACAGATATGAAGCCGGCCTCCTTTACGATGCGATCAACAGAGCGAAGACTCTGTACTTCACCAATCGCTGGTGCTGGGATGAAATGGTACAGCGCGATATGGCCAAGGATGTTTCCTGGGACAATTCCGCAAAACAGTACAGATCCCTGTATCTGGAGATCACACAGTAAGCGTTTTTTAAAGAAACAGACACTTAAAAAGACATATATCCATGTATAAACACCTGGATATATGTCTTTTTTTATGCCTGGAAAGGGCATGGATCACAGAGGGTAAGTAATTTGACCCTTTTTTCAAATGTGTCTATTAAGATAGAATGTGTCAAAAAAATGTAGATTTTCTATCCAAAAAACAGCCTTACGGGTGCAAATTTATGTAGACGTGTTAATTAATCGGGTATAAAATATAATATATATGTAACGTGGGATATTATGGTTAGAAATAATCTGATGGGAATCTGCCCGGACAACAGGTTTTCATTTTTATCATAGATATGATGTATAAAGGAGGATTGAAATGAAGAAGAAGTACTTCAAAAAGCTTCTGGCTGCGGTGCTTTCTGTGCACATGGCTCTGAGTATGAGCGGCGTCAATACGATTGCGGCCTCTTTATCAGACGATGACATAGTGCCTGCTGTTCAGGAACAGGCAGAGAGCGTCGAAGCTGATCAGGAAACAGCAGTGCTTGCTGTGGATGAAACAGAGGCTTTTGCAGAGACTGAAGCAGTCCCGGAGACAGCAGAAGTAATTCCGGAATCGGAAAACACGGCGGAAGAGACCGAAGAGGCAGCTGTGGCATCTGAGACCGAGACGGCAAAGGCTGAGGCTGAGGCCATTACGGTTGAGGTTGAGACCGAAGGAGAAAAGGTAGAGAGTGAAGAAACAGAGTTACAATCTACCCTTGCTGAGTCGGTCAAAGTTACTGCTGTATATGGCAGTGACAACCAGCCGGTCGGTGATGCCTACACTGATCTTGTCATGCCGGTTGAGGGGGAGAGTCTTGACCTGACCAAATCACTGATCAAAGAAGATGTGACAAGAGCAGCTGTTGTCGAAGGCACGAATCGTTACTATGTTGAGAGCTTTGATTATGACTATGCCACTGTAGACGGCAATGAAGTGACCAGCCTTGACCGCAAGGATATCACCGAGGATACGGTCATCCTGCTTCATTATAAGAATGAGCAGAGCAAGGTCAGGTACGTCTATGAAGACAAGGAGATCAAGGTTACAGCCGAGGTGAAGGATCCCGAGGCGATCCCGGACGACGCGAAATTTGTCGTCAAGGCGATCACTCAGGAGGAGCACAAGAAGGCTTATGATGCCTACATGGCAGCATTGAATGAATACGCATCTGAAAATGCCAATTCGGCTGATCAGGAAAAAGCTGACAGCGAACCGGTTTATTCCGATGCCAATACCATGCTTTATGATATTGCTTTCCTGAGTCAGAAGTCTGATGAAGAGGGTAATCCTGTGGACGGCGAGTTTGTCGAAATTCAGCCGGACAGCGACAAGGTTGCTATTTCCTTTACATTTAAGAAGCAGCAGCTGAATGACATCCTGGACGACCAGAATGCGGAGAACCTGACTGTCAGACATCTTCCCGTGGATGAGGCTGTTCTTCGTGATGTCGATAAAACGGAGGATGCGCTCAGTGACCTGACCAGCGAGCAGATCAGCGTGGAAGAGGTTTCAGATTTAAAGGCAAATACAGGGAATGATAAAGTGGATTTTTCCGCCACTGGGTTTTCTGTATGGGCATTTACGGTTGATTTCCATCTGAATGGCGTGGATTATAGTATACCCGGCAGTACTCAGGTTCTGTTGTCTGAACTGATCGAAAAAATGCAGATCAAAGTTGATGATGAGTTATTAGATGTACTCCAGGTAGAAGAGGTCAGTTTTACAGATGAGGCGTTAGTAGAGGTTGAGAAGGTCTCCGGCCTTATCACATACCAGGCAGCTGAGGAACTTCGGGAAAACGTTGATGTCGGTGAGCAGGATTTCCTGATTACCAGCAAGAAGGCATTTTCATCAGAAGAGATCATGACGATCGTTCTGAAGGATGGAAGAACAATCGAAGTTAAGGTAACAGATGATCAGGATGGCTATGTTGTTATTGTTAAACTGGTAAATGAGGATCAGACTGCTCCTGTAACTCCCGGGCAGAATGGTGTGCCGTGGATTCAGGATACATGCTGGATCCGTTCTGAGTTATATAACGAAGATGATGAACTGGCCGGTTATTCCATTGACTGGATCAGTGTTGGAAGCTCCGAGAATACGGCTAAGATCAGTGGATTTAAACTCTTTACTGAAGACACCACTGAGGAAAGCGGTGTCTGGATCAGCTACGCTGATGCTAAAGCACAGGGCTATTATGTAAGAAGTGTTCGTATGGGACATAGACCAGACCAGAATTGCCCGAGTACTTATAACGAATGGAGCGACCAGGCTGCAAGTGAAGAACCGGGAACCCTGAGTGAAAAAGACTTAGATGGATGGACATTTGTCTCCAATCGGCGTGACACAGACAGCCCGAAAACAGCGACAACAAGTACGATCACTATTCGTCAGGCCAGTCCGTCTAAGTATTATGTTAAGCTCGACTGTGGGAAGTATCCGATGGAAATTCCGGATGGAACGGATGTCTATGCTTTGGTCAAAATTGATTATTCCAATGGTACTACTGGTTATGGATATACGAAACTTCCAAGCGATTCCAGCGGTGCTACAGAATATACATTGGGAATTGATAATTGGTATTTGAAAACCAATTATCAGCAGTTTTCTAAGAGAACGGATCCTGAGATTTCAGGACATGAGCAAAATGTATCTGTTTCATTGGTGGCAGTATCAGCAGGTACAAATGTCAACAACCCGATTGCCCTGGGTATTGATAATAATGCTTATCCAAAAACGTTTTTCCCAATTAATGTAGGTGATGCTGTTCAGACGCATCAGGTGGTCAGTTATCCGTCTATACCGAAGGATTACGATCCTTCTACTGCCTCCGGACGTACTCAGCGAACAATCGAAAGACATGTTGACGGAAGTGTAGTTTTCACAGATATTGTTTACCTGGAAAAGAATACGGACCATTTTGACAAGTACACACTTGAAAAGCTGCTAAATGCTGCTTACAATGTTGTAACGCTCTGTGACGGTCCAGAAGGAGACACCAATTTTGGCGAAAACGTTGGCCAAGGGGATGCTTATTTTGGTATTCACCAAATGGGCGGAATCCTGGTTCGAGGTGATGTGCAATTCACTTCCAATGTAACTGGTGTTGCTGATGACAGAAGAGCTGATTCACCTTCTGTTGTTGGCGGTCTGCTGGGTGATACACCTCAGCATTATGGAATATTTATTAATTCGCGTACAAATAATACAGACACAGTACCATTCTATCTTGGTGCAGCCAACAGTCTTTCAGGAAATCGTATCAATGGCAGAAGCTACAGTCAGGAACTGGGTGGTAAACCGTACGGTATAAACTACTGTGGGAAGACAGTTGTCAATGATGACTATGTTGACTGGGACAGATTACAGCGCTCTGTGCGCAGTGCATCAAAAGCACTTGCGGCAGCTTCCGAAAAGACAATTACTGCATCTCCGGGAAGCACTGTAAAAGTAGATGTTGGCGCTAATGTTACCATTGACTGTGCTGATTCCGCGGATATTTTCATTAATATCGTCGGAGCCGGAGCCGAATCTCCGTCTGCGCCCGGAACAGTCATTAATTTTCTGCATACAGGAAATGCTAAAATTCCCCAGACATTGGTGAATGGTATACAACCGGATAATACTGAAGACGGTGAATCCAGTTCTGTCGTATTTAACTATCCGAATGCGACTGGTACTGTACAGAGTTCCGGAGGTTCAACGATCGGTCATGTTGTAGCACCCCAGGCTCTGATCAAGATGACAGGTGGTAACTATAACGGAACACTGGTTGGTAATAACGTATATATTGGCTCCAATGCAGAGGGACATGTACGTTTCTACAAAGGCGGAGAGCTGATCGGCACTTACGGCAATTTTGAGCTGAGCAAAACTTTTGATGGTAAAAAACCTACAACAGCTCAGAAATACACCTTTAAACTCCAGCAGATGTATAATGAGCTGGACAATCTTGAATATGATCAGCGAGTCGAAAAGAAACATAGTCACGAAAATAGTATTATTTTCCTCGAGGATATCCAGAAGACTCAGAATAATGAGGATAAGATTGCATTCGAAGATGTTGCATTTTATCAAAGCGGAAAATATTACTTTGTAGTCAGTGAAAGCAAGAGTGGACTTAAGAGTAATGAAGCAGCAGATGAAACAAAATATCTGATTGAGTGTGAAGTAAAGAATTCGGTTAGTGGATCAACTAATAAACTCTATGTTGATGGCAGTTCTTTCAAATATTATAAGATCACGGA
>CADAIF010000046.1 GCA_902787905.1 uncultured Lachnospiraceae bacterium | reverse complement strand
AAGTGTCATAGCCTCTGTCTGGTCATGTGTAACGTAGATAATGGTGGTCTGCAGTCTCTGATGCAGTTTGGAGATTTCCAGACGCATCTGGACACGGAGCTTGGCGTCCAGGTTGGACAGCGGCTCATCCATCAGGAAAACCTTGGGCTCACGGACGATGGCACGGCCCATGGCGACACGCTGCCTCTGACCACCGGAAAGAAGCTTGGGCTTTCTCTCAAGCAGATGCTCGATATCGAGAATGCGGGCTGCCTCTCTGACACGCTTGTCGATCTCTTCCTTAGGCATTTTCCTGAGCTTAAGACCGAAAGCCATATTATCGTAAATAGACATATGCGGGTACAGGGCGTAGCTCTGGAAAACCATGGCGATATCCCTGTCCTTGGGCTCTACATCATTGACCAGTTTATCATCGATATAAAGCTCACCCTTACTGATCTCCTCAAGACCGGCGATCATACGCAGAGTCGTGGACTTACCACAGCCGGAAGGACCAACGAAGATGATGAACTCTTTGTCAGCGATCTCAAGATTGAAATCCTTAACTGCATTAAAACCGTTAGGATAGATCTTGTAGATATGTCTGAGAGATAGACTTGCCATAATATAATTCCTCCTTAATTGTTGACGCTTCGATATTCCAATCATAGCGCATGTTCTGCCAAAGAACCATAGATGCTTTTGACAAATTCCTGAGTGGAAGTTTGTTTAATATGGCATTTTTACTGTTTTTTTAACAACTTGTACAATTTAACAGAGGTCTTTAATCCATGTTTTTGAACAGGTTGGCCATTTCAATGGCACTCAGGGCCACATCATAACCCTTGTTGCCGGCCTTGGTGCCGGCACGCTCGATGGCCTGTTCGATATTGTCTGTGGTCAGGACGCCGAACATGACCGGAAGGCCGGAGTTCAGGGAAACCTGGGCCACGCCCTTGGAAACCTCGGCGCAGACATAATCATAGTGTGATGTAGAGCCCTTAATGACAGCGCCCAGGCACAGAATAGCGTCATACTTGCCGGACTTTGCCATACGCTGAGCCGCTACAGGAATCTCAAAAGCGCCGGGAACCCAGGCTACTTCCACATCATCCTCATTGACGCCGTGTCTGACCAGACCGTCCATGGCGCCGCCCAGCAGCCTGGATGTGATAAATTCGTTAAAACGCGCGCATACGATACCGACCTTCAGGCCTTTCGCGATCAGATTGCCTTCTAATACTTTCATGTGATTTTCTCCTTTATGATTTGTTTTTTGATCAGTCTTTATGTTCGTTCAGTTTCTTCTCGGCCTCTTCGCTGACATCGTAAGTCAGAAGATGGCCCATTTTCTCCTGTTTGGTCAGCAGGTAAAAAGCGTCATTCTTCTTCAGCTTCATCTGAATAGGGACCCGCTCCACGATCTTCAGATCAAAGGCCGCCAGACCGTCGATCTTCTTGGGATTATTGGTCATCAGACGCAGTTCGTGAACGCCAAGGTCCTCAAGGATCTGGGAACCGATGGTGTAGTCACGCATATCAGCCGGGAAGCCCAGCATCACATTGGCTTCGATGGTATCGTAGCCCTCATCCTGCAGCGCGTAGGCCCGGATCTTGTTGATCAGACCGATGCCTCTGCCCTCCTGCCTGAGGTAAAGGAGCACGCCCCTGCCCTCTTTTTCGATCATCTGCATGGCTGTCTGCAGCTGCTCACCGCAGTCACACTTGCTGGAACCGAAGGCGTCGCCGGTCAGGCACTCGGAATGCACACGGCAAAGGACGTTTTTGCCGTCGCCGATCTCACCCTTGACCAGAGCCACATGATGCTCACCGGTCAGCTTGTTGATATAGCCGTAAATGTCGAAGGTACCGAACTTTGTCGGCAGCTTGGCCTTGGCCACACATTCCACCAGCTTCTCATGCTCCTTGCGGTAACGCTTGAGCTCGGCGATGGTGGTGATCTTCAGACCGTGGGCCTTCGCGAATTCCAGAAGATCATTTTCTCTGGCCATGGTACCGTCGTCCCTCATGACCTCACAGCACAGACCGACGGCTTTAAGGCCTGCCAGCTCCATCAGGTCCACGGTCGCCTCTGTATGGCCGCCTCTGACAAAGATACCGCCCTCTCTGGCCACCAGAGGGAACATATGGCCCGGACGCCTGAAATCCTCCGGCTTTGCATCGTCACTGACGGCCTTGATGGCTGTCATGGAACGCTCGTAAGCGGAGATACCTGTGGTGGTATCCACATGGTCAATGGATTCCGTAAAGGCAGTGCCGTGATTATCCGTATTTTCCTGGACCATCATATCCAGATGCAGCTTATCCGCGTATTCCCTGGACATGGGCATGCAGATCAGGCCGCGGGCATATTTTGCCATAAAGTTGACATTCTCAGGTGTCGCGAATTCAGCGGCGCAGATGACGTCGCCCTCATTTTCACGGTCCTTGTCGTCCATGACCAGGACATTATGACCGGCCCTGAGCTCCTCAAGAATTTCCTCTACTGTATTCATCATTAATAGCCTCCTGTATATTTCTTATGAGATAAAGCCGTTTTCCGCCAGAAAAGCCATGCTGATATGACTTCTGGCCGGCTGCGCCTCGGCAGTCCCGCTTCCGGGTACCACGCCGCAGCGCATCAGTTTTTCCACAAATTTACCGATCTCGTCACATTCCAGATTGACCGAATCCCCCGGTTTTCTGGAAAGCAGGGTCGTCTCCGCCCCCGTGTGGGGAATGACAGAGACCTTAAAGCAGGTATCATCCACGTAAGCGATGGTCAGGCTGATGCCGTCGATGGCGACGGACCCCTTCTCGATCATGTATTTGAGCAGAGCCGGACCCGTTTCCACCGTGACCCAGACCGCATTGTCTTCCCGGGTCATGTCCGTGATGGTGCCGGTGCCGTCGATATGACCGCTGACGATATGGCCGCCCAGACGGCTGCTTAAGGTCAGGGCTCTTTCAAGGTTCACCTTGCTGCCCACATGCAGGGATGAGAGATTGGTCCTTCGGACGGTCTCCGCCATGACATCCGCCTCAAAGGATTTGCCCCGGATGGCAGTCACCGTAAGACAGATGCCGTTGGTGGCGATGCTGTCACCGATCTGTGTACCCTCCAGGACCTTGTCAGCGCTGACCACCAGCCTGTAGGAGACACTGCCCGGGATCAGCTGCTTCACCGTACCGGTCTCTTCTATGATTCCTGTAAACATACTTAATTCCTTTCCTGAGGTTCCACAAGGGCTGTGACACACAGGTCACATCCGACCTTCCTGACCTGAAGATCCGTCAGGGCCACCTTTTCCTTAAGGGAAGCGATGCCTGCCCCCTCTACCGGGGTCAGCGCGCCCTTTCCGCCGATGACGGCAGGGGCGATGTAAAACATCACCTTATTGATGATGCCGGCCCTGAAGGCCGCGTCCGCCAGACAGCCGCCGCCCTCCAGCAGGATACTGTCGATCTGCTGCTGGCCAAGGGCATCCTTAAGCTTCTTAAGGTCCGTGTGTCCGTCCTCATCCTCCGGCAGGATCAGCACCTGAACGCCGGCCGCCTCAAAGGCAGCGATCCGTTCGGGATCCGCCTTCGGCGTACAGGCGAAGATGGTGGGAATTTCCCGGGCCGTAGCGACCACACCGGCCGTCAGCGGCACGCGGAGCGATGAATCCACGATCACGCGGATGGGATTTTTCCCTCCCGGGATCCGGCAGGTCAGCCTGGGATCATCCGCCAGAACAGTCCCTGCGCCGACCATGATGGCCATATACTGATGGCGCAGCGCCTGCACCTCCACACGGGATTCCTCACAGGAGATCCACTGGGATTCTCCGCCGGCCGTGCAGATCTTGCCGTCCAGAGACATAGCCGACTTATAGAGGACATAGGGCTGTTTGTCAACAATGTAGTGCATAAAGATTTCATTGAGAGCGATGCTCTCCTCTGCCATGACACCGGTCACGACCTCAATGCCTGCCTCCCTGATCCTTGAGATGCCCCGGCCTGCCACCAGGGGATTCGGATCCAGGGCAGCGACCACCACGCGGCCGATCTTCTTTTCAACGATCTTGTCCGCGCAGGGAGGCGTTTTCCCGTAATGGGAACAGGGTTCAAGGGTCACATACATGGTGGCTCCCGAAACGTCCCGGTCTCCGGCAGCCCGGAAGGCTTCTACTTCGGCATGGCCCTGGCCGCAGCGGTGATGGTAGCCCTTGGCGATCACCTGGCCGTCCTTGACGATCACCGCGCCGACCATGGGATTGGGATTGGTCCATCCACGGCCCTTGACAGCTTCATCCAGCGCCATTTGCATGTAGTACCTGTCCAGCTGGTCCTGATTCAAATAAGATTCCTCCTGTCATTCTCTTTTTTGAAAAGAATAATGATCTTAAGAGATATTTTTATCCTTCCCGGAAAGGCCGGGAAAATGAAAAAACCCCTGAAGATATCTTCAGGAGCACATCAAAGACACGGCGCAATGCACCGTTATAAAAATCTTCTTCCATCCAGACTGTAACTGTCGGCTTCGGAATCACACCGAATCGGCCATAAAGGTTCGTGGGCTTTACCACCGGTAGGGACTTGCACCCTGCCCTGAAGATCATTTATTCAATTTCACAAAGGCTATTATAAACCTATACTGGTATCTATGCAAGAGATTTTCGGATATTCCCCTTATTTTTTGTGGAAATATCCGAAAAATCCGCATGTTTTACAGGTCACACAAGAGGTATGATGTATAAGCTTCCATCTGAAGGCCGCCGCCTGTCTCCACCGTTTTCCCTGTCAGCAGGTTCTTCATCTGCCCCGCGCCGCTGTCAAAGCCGGCATAAAAAGGCGCGGCATCCGCATTGACTGCGGCCAGGATCCTCTGCCCGTCCACCCTGCGTTCAAACACGCACTGGCGATTGGTCAGGAAAAGGGTCCGAAACGCCCCGTACTTAAGGGCAGGGGACGCACTGAAGATTTTTGACAGGGCAGCTATGTGATCCGTCAAAGGCTCCCAGGCCGGCGCCTCAAAGGCCGGTCTCAGGGCAGGATCCCCCTGGGATTTATCCCCGCGGGTCCCCCATTCGCTGCCGTAAAAGATGCAGGGAATGCCCGGCATGGCGAAAAGGATGGTGTAGACCAGGGGCAGATGCCCGGGGTCGTTTAAGATCGAGGCGATGCGGGTGACATCATGGTTGTCGACAAAATTCAGCAGATGTCTGCCCCGGTAAAGCTCCTCCTGACGCTTCAGAGAATGCATGATCTCAAACATGTTCATGCTGTTGAAGCCGGAGTAAAGGCCCTTGTAAACGGCATAGTTGGTGACGCTGTCCAGACCGCTGTTTAAAAGCCCGCTGTAATCCCCGTGGATCATCTCTCCCACCAGGAAAAATTCAGGCTTCATATGCTCGCCCATCTCCTTCAGGCGGCCGATGAAGTTTCTGTCCAGGCAGTAGGCCACATCCAGACGCAGACCGTCGATATCAAACTCCCGGATCCAGAGAGCCACACTCTCCAGCAGATATCTGACGGTATCCTCATTCTGCAGGTTCAGCTTAACAAGCTCCTCATGGCCCTCCCAGCTTTCATACCAGAGGCCGTCATTATAGCTGTTATTGCCGTCAAAGCTGACATGAAACCAGTCCTTATACGGGGATTCCCATCTTCTGGCCAGCAGGTCCTGAAAGGGACCGAAGCCCCGGCCCACATGGTTGAAGACGCCGTCCAGGACCACGCGGATCCCGGCCTCATGAAAGGCCCGGCAGACTGCCGCCATATCCTCATTGGACCCCAGCCGGCAGTCCGGCTGACGAAGGTCCGTTGTATCATACCCGTGGGAGACTGAGGCAAAGACCGGATTTAAAAGCACTGCGCCTACACCCAGCTTCTGAATATGAGGGATCCAGTCCTTCAGCTTCAGGATACGGGAGACCGGTATGCCGTCATTGACAAAAGGCGCGCCGGTAAAGCCCAGCGGGTAGATCTGGTAAAAAACCGTTTCATCTGCCCACATAGCCTAATCCTCCTCTGCCTTTCTGAAGAACATGCCTTCAGCGGCAGCGATCTGAGAGATCAGCTTCAGCAGATGCTCATGACTGCTGTGGATGGTCAGGTAAAGGTCGCCCCCGTCGATGTAGATGAGGGACTCTGTCTCGGGCACAAAGATCGTCATCGTGCCTCTGGCTCTGGAAAACATCTGGAGCAGCCATTTCTCCAGCTTGGCCGGTTTGGGATTGGAATGCCATTTTTCCTCTGCCCTGACATCCATCTGATAATAGGCGTTGACGGTCAGCAGCATACGCATGACACTGCGGGTATGGCGTCTGGCGCCGCGGGCCCCTAAAAGATATTCTTCAATCTGGAAATACTGGCCCTTATTGTCTGCCGGTACTCTTTCAGGAAAATAATCCACCAGCCATACCGGCTGATTGCTGAGCTTTTCAATACGTTTATCTTCTTTCATTATACTGTCACTCTCCTATTCTTCTGCGATGGCCGCATCCACCAGGGAAGCTGCGGCCGCACCGAGCTGCTCCCGGCTCATCCGGTCACCGATCAGCTGCCTTCGCATATTTCCGGGCCTTCGTCTGCCGCCGTCCATGAAAAAGGTGCTCACGGCGCCTGCCTGCTCCGGCCGCATGCCGTCCCGCATCAGGATCTGCCCGGTCAAAAGGACCAGATGATAGCCTTCTTCATCCACCGATTCAAAAAAATCGAAGTAGTAGGCTTTGCGCTTTTCATTCACATAGGTGTACATGCTGTGATAGACCTCAGAGACCTCGGTTTTCCGGGGGCTGACCAGCCTGTAAAAGTGGGGATAGTCTCCGGAAAGCCCCCTGTGCCGGCAGACCTCGGTCACTGTCTCATTTAAAGAAGCATGGTTTTTATAATAGGCCTCGGGGAAGATCCTGTGCCGGTAAAAAGACCCGACCGCATCCAGCAGGGACAGGAGGGCGTTATAAAGATCCTCCGACTGGGACATGGCCGCGTAGCGGATCCACCATCTGAAGAAAAGATCCCGGTCTTCCCCGGCCGTCTCCAGCCGCTTTAAAACCACCGGCAGTCCCGCTTCCTCAAGGAAAGCGCAGGCGGCCGAGGTTCTCACTTCATCAAAAACCAGGTCACTGACACAGGCCGGGTCATAAACTGCGCCGGACCTGCCGAAACCGCAGTCCGTGCCGGGATCCGTAAGCAGGCCTGTCAGGTCGTAAAAAAGAGAAAGGACCGGCAGGGCCTCTGCCTCCCTTGGATTATCCGGGTCCAGGCCGAAGGCAAGGATCCTTTCGATCAGGGCTCCGGTCTGGAAGGCAAAGATCCGCCAGGGCCCGAATGGCGCAGGCAGGTCGGGCGGCAGGGCAAAACGGGCGTAATTGCTGAACACGACCCTTCCGGACACGCCGGTGAAGGAAAAAACATGCTCACGGCTGGGCCAGCCGCCCTCCTCACTGCCGTCGATATAACGCAGCCTGTACACAGGCCGGCGGGTCAGGACCATCTTCCCGTCCTCACCGGGAATCTTCTCCTCCCTGAAGGCTTCCTCTCCTTCGATATGGATGATCTGCGCCTTCTGGGGGCGCCTGCCGTCCTCCACCAGAGCCCCTTCAAAATCCAGGGCGATCTGCATGGCCGGACTGTAAAAGGAAAGGACGTGAAGCCCCTTCCGGTCCATGAAAAAACGGACCGAGCCCGGCTCCGGTATCCCGGCCATCTGAAGAAGGCCCCTGCGGACCGTCTCATCAAAACGGTCGGCAAAGGCCGAAAAGGCCTCCCGCTCTCTTGCAAGACGCCTGATTCGCTTCTCCTCCAGACAGGAAAGCTCTGTATCGATCATGACAGCGGATGCCCGGTCCTTCACCTGGCTCAGACGGCGGATCAGACCCCGGGTCTCATCCGTCAGACGGTACTTTTCTGTCTGCGCCGCAAAGGTCACGCCAAGCGCTGCAAGGGCGGCCGCATCTGAAAGAGGGATCTCCCGAAAGGCCGCCAGGAGCGACTGCATAATAGCATCATCTACACGATAATCTGTCACTTTAAAGCCCCATTTTCTCAAGCTCCGCGTACAGCCTGCACACCGGCAGACCGACGACGGTATAATAATCTCCGCGAATATGCTCGATATACTTCATCCCGAAGGGTTCCTGTATGCCGTAGGCCCCAGCCTTGTCCTTCCAGGGAAGGATCTCGGGCGGCTGCTGCCCCGCCGGATGCGGCTCACCCTTCTGAATATATGCTTTGATCTGTGCTTCAGACAGCTCTCTGAAGGTCACAAGGGTTTCTTCCACAAAGGTTTTGGTCTGACGCGTTTTGCCCTCAAGACTGATCAAGGTAACCCCGGTCAGGACCTGGTGGGTCCTGCCTGAAAGCAGGCGGATCATCTCGAAGGCCGCCTGCGCATCCGCAGGCTTGCCGAGGATCATCCCATCGATCGCCACCACGGTATCTGAGCCGATGATGACGGCGTCTTCCTCTGTCTGATCAGCGATATCTTCCGCCTTCATGGCGGAAAGGGCTGCCACGGTCTGTGCCGGATCGGAGCCTGTCATGACTTCCTCCCGGTGACTGACCCTGACTTCAAAATCCAGGCCCGTTTCCGCAAGGAGCTGCCGCCGCCTTGGGGACCCGGACGCCAGAATGATCTTTTTCATTTCATATGCCTCCAAAGCTTCAGCATCCGCAGGCGTCAAACCATGCGTTGGCCTTCTGAAGGTCCAGCGCCATCTGTGCCTTCAGCGCTTCAAGACTGTCGAATTTCTGCTCTCCCCTGAGGTGGGTATAGAGCCGGATGCTGATTTCCTGATCGTAGATGGAACGGTTAAAATCCTGGATAAAGGTCTCTACTCTCAGGACATTATGATCCGAGATGGTCGGATTGAAACCGATATTGGTCACGCCCCGGTAAAGCTCACCGCCCACCTGCACCATAGAGGCATAGACCCCTGTGGGCGGCAGCAGCTTGACAGGCGCCGGTGCCAGGTTGGCCGTCGGCATGGAAAAGACCTTGTGGCCGTTGCCCTTGCCGTGGATCACGGTGCCGGAGATGCTGTAGGGTCTCCCCAGAAGCCGGGTCGCCGCCTCCATACGACCCTCCCGGATATGATCCCTGATCTGGGTGGCGCTGATCTCAACGCCGTCCTCGCAGACCTTCTCACAGGATTCCACCCGGTAGCCGAAGCGCCAGGCCATGGATTTCAAAAGGTTGACGTCGCCGGCTCTCTGATAACCGAAATGGAAATCATTGCCCACCACGATCACCTGAACGTCCAGGTCCCTGACCAGAACCTCCTCCACGAAGGTCTCCGCCGGCATATGGGCCGTCTCCTGGGTGAAGGGATACTCCACCAGGACATCGATGCCCATCTCCTCGACGATGCGTCTGCGCTCCTCGCGGGTGTAGATCAGCTGCTGGGGCTTGCCGCTCAGCAGACTCAAGGGATGAAAATCAAAGGTAAAGACAACCGTCTGATAGCCCTGTCTGCCGTAAGCCTTCAGCTGTTCAAACAGACGCTGGTGCCCCCTGTGCAGTCCGTCGAACTTGCCCAGAGCCACCACCGTATGCTTCAGCTGTATCTCTTTTGTGCCTTTATAATACTGCATGACAAATGTCACTCCTAACTGAACATTTTGATGCTTTTAAAATCATTTCTGCCTGCGCAGTAACCGTATACGCCGATAAAAGTGCCATCGGCGGTATAAGCCCTGAAGGTCTGCCCGTCCCCGATCTGTCCGGTCAGGTCTGTTTTCAGATGCTCCGGACTCAGTCTGGCCCCGTTGCGCAGCATCTTGTCGCCGGCAGGATCCATTGTCCTTGCCGCGGGCAGGTCCGAAAGAACGGCATCCGGCGCAATGACCAGAGGCAGAAGGGCCTCGGGACCGTCGGCCATGATCTGCTCGATCTCGCCCAGGGTATGGGCATCCTCAAGCTTAAAGGGCCCCACACCGGTGCGGACCAGTGATGACATACATGCGCCGCAGCCTAAGGCCTGTCCGATATCGTGACAGAGGGTGCGGATATAGGTGCCCTTGGAACATCTGACCCGGATCCGGGCCTCATCGCCGGAAAGTGCCAGCACCTCCAGGCTGTGAATGGTCACCGGCCGGGCGCTGCGCTCCACCTCCCGGCCCTTTCTGGCCAGTTCATAGAGCTTCTTTCCGTTGATCTTGATGGCCGAATACATGGGCGGCACCTGCATGATATCGCCGGTAAAGGCCGCCGCGGCCTCTT
>CADAIF010000045.1 GCA_902787905.1 uncultured Lachnospiraceae bacterium | reverse complement strand
CCGGCATTTTCAGGGAAATGTAAACTGCCGTGTTACATTCTGAACAGGAGAGTTTCTTGATAAAGTGCGCCAGGGCATCCTATAATGAGGGCAGATCAAACACAAGGAGGAATAAGCAATGAACGCGCCTGGTAATAAGATTGCCCGCAAAAGAAAAGATCTGGGCATGACCCAGAGTGAATTCGCTGAGAGGATAAAGGAGGACAACTGAATGGAAATGCGGACTGGATCCTGGTCCATATTTCCGGCCAGAAGGGGGAGAAGGATAAGCTGATCCGCCTCGCTTCCGTCAACCGTATCAGCATAGAAAAGGATGCCTGACCTGAAAAGAGGTTCGGCCGCATGAGTGGTCGAACCTCTTTTATTTTAAACGTTTATTTTGCCTTTTCTGTCTCAGACTCAGTCTCAGACGCTGCAGCTGTTTCTGTACCGGTCTCTGAAGCGGATTCGGTCTCAGCCTCAGTCTCCTTCAGGTAAGCCAGATCTGCACGGATATCCTTGACAGGAACGGTCTCAAGGAGCGCATCCATATAATCAGACAGCTTCTGATTCTTCAGAGTATCCTTAATATCCGCCATCCAGGATTCCATATTGGTACCGACAAAGTACATGATATGATAACCGTAGCTGGTCTCAACGATCCCGGTATCACCGGGCTTTCTGGCTGGATCAAAGATCCAGTCATTGAATTCCTGAACCATATCGCCGGGCGCGACTGCCTCATACAGACCGCCGTTTTCGGCACTGCCGGTATCCTCAGTATATTCCTCGGCAAGAGCCGCGAAGCTGTCTTCTGTCGCTTCTCCGCCCTTCCATTCTTCATAGATCCGCTCAGCCTCAGCTTTGGCATCCTCTTTGGCCTTAGCCTCTGCCTCTGCCCTGGCCGCCTCAGCCGCCTCGGCATCCTCTGTCTCAGCTGCCTCAGTCTCACCCTCTGCCGCGGTCTCGGCAGCCTCAGTCTCGACTTCGGTCTCCTCAGCCACTTCCTCAGGCTTGATCAGGATATGTCTGACATCTACCGTATCCTCATGGACCAGATAACGGTTCTTGAAGAGAACTACATAATAAGCATTATTAGCGGCATCCTCGATCACATCCACATCACCTGCGGCGCGGGCGTCATCAAACAGCCAGTCAGCCACCTCTGTGGGATAGACAGAGCTCTTTGTCATCTGTGTCTGCTCCGGCAGCTCAGAGGAATCCGTCGCATACTTGGCATAAACGGCATCGAAGGCAGCTTCATCCTTAACCTGACCGAGCATTTCATCGGCCTGCTTCTTTGCTTCCTCCATGGCAGCCTGCTCAGCGGCTTCCTTAGCTGCTGCGGCCTCAGCCTCGGCGGCTTCGATCTCCGCCTGCTCCTCTTCACTCAGAGTCTCGGTTTCAGAGGCAGCTTCGGTCTCGGCAGACTCAGTCTCGGCTTCAGTCTCCTCCTCAGGCATATCCGCCTCGATCTTGCAGACCTTGTAATCGACAGAGTCATAATCCGCCTTATGCTCATCATAGTAAGACTGGATCTCATCCTCCGCGACCTCTGTACCATCCTCAATGGTCTCATAGTAGGCAGAAGCCGTATTGCTCTGTTCCACATAACCCTTGATATCCTCCAGTTTGGCATTTTCACCGAAAAGGGTCACCACATAATCATCCAGAGAAGCATCCGCGCTCTCAGCCGCATCGGAGATCGATTTCACAAACTCATCCACATCCCCGGAGGCGTCATAGGTGAAGCCTTTTTCGGCAGCCTCATCCGTCAGGCCGTAGACCTGCCGGATCTGGGTGACAGCCTGCTGTTCGAAGTAGTCCTTCCAGGTCATGGTATCGGAATAGGACTGCTGGTCCAGCGGTGCGGAGAAATCCACGCCGAAATAGGAGGCGTAGCTGCTGTACTGGGAATAGAAATTGTTGATGGAAGTGTTGTAATAATAATCAAACTCTTCCCTGCCGATCTCGTGACTGCCCACCTTAAGCAATGCGCCGTGGGTCTGCTGGTACTTGTCATAAGCCTGATAGCCAAGCACGCCAGCGCATACAGCTACAACGACTGCGCAGATCCCTGCGGTCGTCCTTCTGCGGCGTTTCTGGCGGGCCGCCTCTTCCTTACGGCGTTCCAGCTTCCTCTCATATTTTGTCGTTTTCTTCTGTGAATCATTATCTGCCATAGCTTGTTCGCGCGGTTCTTCAGATCCGCGCCATCCCTCCTTTAATATTACTAAAGATCAATCAGCGGACAAAATGGAGTCCGGAGCAGGCATAAAGCTCCAGACGTCTGATTTTCACCGATGTCTCTCCATCCATGTGATACCACTGAGGCCTTTTTGTCGTTATACGTATCCGGCTGCCTCTGAGCAGCTTCAGCTCAGGCACCAGATGGTGCAGGCCGAGATAGATCATGGGCAGACCCGCCAGCATCTTCAGTGAAGACATGGCGTCTGCCATACAGACGTCCATGAGACCGTCCGTGGGAACAGCCTCCGGACAGAAGGGGACACCGCCCCCCTCTCTGGGGTGCATCATGCCCACACAGAAATTCATGCCCCGAAGCCGGTAAACGGCCCTGTCGTCCAGACGGATGACCGCGGGGGTAAATTCCCTTGTAAACATCTGCTTAATGCCGATGGCCATGTAGACCAGCTTGCCCAGCCCGAAGAAGTTCAGGGTCTTTTTAAGACTGCTTCTGGAGACTTCCTCGCAGATATCCGCGTCATAGCCGATACCGCAGCTGATCAGAAAACGGCGCCGGATGCCCGGATCCGCAGGATCCTTCCTGGCCCAAAGCTCGCCATAGTCCAGCAGAATCTCCTCCGGATCCTCCAGCAGATGCGTCATGGCCTGATCCACCGAAGACGGCAGACCCATATTGGCCGCGAAAGCATTGCCGGATCCCATCCTGATACAGGAGAACCTGGTATGCTCCATATCCTTTACGGCCTGAAAAACGGTGTTTAAAGTGCCGTCGCCGCCGAAAACGATCAGGTGGCTTTTTCTCCCCTTTTCAGTCAGGGAAGCGGTCAGCGCCTGCATTTTTTCGGAACTCGCCGGTATATGGACTTTATAATCCGCATGATGCGCATTCAGTATCTCCACCGCCCTGACCAGCCTGCTGCGGCCGCCGCCGGACGCTGCCTTCGGGTTGACGATCAGATGATACTGATAATTATCTTTATTCATATTCTCCGGATTCTTCCTCCGTCCATGCCAGTGTCAGATGTTCATTGTCACTGGCCGCGTCCTCAAAGACCCACATCAGCCTGGATCCGTAAGAACTGTTTTCCATTGCTTCACGATTGATGATCACGACATGTGTCTCCTCCACGATGTCCGCCAGGGCATCATAAAGGGCATCCAGGTCATCACCGTAATACGTAGGAAAATCAAACATATCAAACAGATATTCCTGGGCAGAAGACTCTGATGTCATTCTGTTTCCGTTTAGTTCTATTTCCTTCATAGCCTGTCTTAACCTCCGGTCACGGGATCTACCCTCTTATATACAACAGAAGCTGCCGGGGCACATACAGCCGCAGACGGCATTGATACACAGGAGTTTCCAGCAGGCATCGCCGAAATTCAGGTTCGGCATGTTATAGGACTGTCCCATGTCCTGATACCACTGACCGCCGGATTCCAGCTGGGTCAGAAGCTGCCGGTACTGCAGGTTCTGAGGTTCCATGTCAACGGCCTGCCGGGCATATTCCCTGGCACTGACATTATTGCCGCTCCTGACACTTAAGATGGCGCTCAGATAATACCACTGGGCATTTCTGCTGCGAATGCTGTCCAGCACATGCCGGGCCTCGGAAAAGCTGCCCGCGTTGATATAATTGACTGCCGCCCGGTATTTCAGCGACTCCTCATCCTCATAGCCGCCGGTCTGCTGCCGGCCGTTATAAGCGCCGAAACCGCCGAAGGGGCCGTAGCTGCCATAGGGGCCGCCGTAGGACTGATAGCTTCCGGAAGTGCCGCCTCCGTGCTCACGCTCGTTTATGATCTGGTCATAGGCCTGCTGGACTTCCTTGAAACGAAGCTCCGCCGCCTCTTTATTCGGATTATTGATATTCGCATCCGGATGATATTTTCTGCTCAGCTGTCTGTAAGCCTTCTTGATCTCATCATTACTGGCTTCTCTTGAAACACCAAGCACCTGATATGGATCCGTCATTCACCGTCACCTGTCTTCGTCCTTCGCTGATAAACGGCCGCAAACTTAGCCCAGACCCCGGAGTAAAGGATATTCCGGAGCAGGCCGGCGTTCTCTACGATCGGAAGCCGTTCGAACGCCCTGCAGCACTCACCCATCTGCATCATCAGTATTTCCTTGCACTGATCATCAAAATCCTCCCGGCCGTAAAGCCCTTTCAGAGGATTGTAGCTGTCTTTTTTAAGGTCCTCCTCGATGTCCTCATAGGCATCGATCAGATAAATAAACTTGCCGAGATAAAAGCCCATCTGCCGAAGATCCATGGCCCAGTGATCCTCCTGAATGACAAAGATCTCCGCCAGCATACGCCCTGTCAGAACGGCTGCCGTTTCCAGACCGGTATCCCCTTCAGCCTCTGCCCGGCTGAGGGCAGTCATGTAGTCCTTAACTGCCTTCGCCTGCCTGGGCCTGGCTGCGCAGATCCGCTTATGACGCTTCTTCAGAAGACCGGCCAGAGCGGCCCGGTCCACACGCCTGTCGTCCCGCCAGTCGTCTAAAAGATTATCATAGGCCAGAAGAATATTCATGTCCGCGGCATAGTCCGTCAGATCATTTTTCAGATGCATCCTTTTGCGGACCGGATGGGGCAGACACCTGGCCATGGTCTGAGACATACCATGTTCATAAAGGCTCTCGAGAAGGAGAACCAGAAAGGTCATATCATAGGTCAGCGTCAGCTGACCCGCAGGACCTCCCGACCGGTAAAGGGCGTCGCACAGACCGCAGTAGCAGGCCTGATAGACCTGGATTTCCGCTTCAGTCAGGACATCCTTATTGATGGTGATATAGCCGAACATGCCGCCTTCCTTTTATCACAGAAGCCTAGGACAGCCTGGCCATAAAGGCTTCATTATTGATGATGGCGCGTTTATGGATCCCTGTGCCGATCATGCCCTTCTCATCAAAGGCCCGGACCTCAAAGATCAGCTTATGACCGCTGATCTCCTTCAGCTCAGCCTCACAGCGGACCTGCATGCCCACAGGGGTGGCCGCGATATGTTTGACATCAAGCGACACACCGACGGTTCCCTCCGTTTCAGGCAGATAGGGAACGCACATACTCGCGCAGGTATTTTCCATTAAAGCGATCATGGCCGGGGTCGCGTAGACAGGCAGCATGCCGCTGCCGACCTTCACCGCGGTCAGATCCTCCGTGACTGTGATCGTCCTGGTATTTTTTAAACCGGCTTCCAGCATGAATGCCTCCAATCAGTCGTCGAAGTCGTCGTCTGAGCCCTGGTCCTCGTAATCAGAGTCCCCGTCCTCATCCTTATAGTCGTCGTCATCCTTGTAATCGTCGTCATCCTTGTAGCCGTCTTCATAATCCTCATCGGCATCATAGGCATCGTCGCCGTCATCGTCAGCGCCGAACATCACGTCGCCCACCGTACCGATGATCTTGTCGGACTCGTCATCCAGGTCATCCTCGTTGGGAAGGATCTTGACATCGCCATTCATCAGCTCCCTGATGGCCACAGAAAGAGGCTTCTCCACCTTTGTCATTTTCTCAGGCTTCATATCCTTTTCTTTTTCCTTCTCGGCCTCCAGCTCATTGGCCCTGTTCTCGATGGTGATCAGCTGACGGGCTCTTTTGGCCGCCGCGATCACGATGGAGTAACGGCTGGCCGCAACCGGATGGTCCTCGGGTGCGCCGGAATTCTCATTAACGGCTTTCATTAATTCTACATAAGATGGATGTAACATCTGCTCACGCTTCCTTTCTGTATGCCTGCAGGCCTTCCTGAAGGTCAATCATCTTCTCTTTCATATAGTAAGTACGGCTGCCCTCTGTCCGGATCAGATGATGTATATCCTCCACACAGTGATCCACCTGATCGTTGACGATCAGATAATCAAACAGCTCCATATATTCGGATTCAACAGCCGCCTGTTCCAGGCGGGCCCTGATCTGTGCCTCTGTTTCAGTGCCGCGGCCGCGCAGCCTGCGCTCCAGCTCCTCAATGGAGGGCGGGACCAGGAAGATCAGAATGGCCTCAGGCATAGCCTTTTTCACCTGAAAAGCCCCCTGCTGCTCGATCTCCAGGATCACATCCTGGCCTGCAGCCAGATGCTCCTCGACACTTTTCCTGGGAGTACCGTAGGAATGACTGACAAACTCAGCGTACTCCAGGAACTCATCCTGAGCGATCATTTCCTTAAAACGCTCATCCGATACAAAGAAGTAATGTACACCGTGGGCCTCACCCTCACGGGCCTGCCTTGTGGTGGCGGAAACACTCAGCCAGTAGTTGTCCTTATAGCGGCTGATCAGCTCCCTGGTCACGGTGCCCTTGCCGGATCCGGAAAAACCCGAGATCACGGTCAGAATACCTCTTCTGCGACTATTCATTTTCATCATCCTTTTCCATATCATCATCAGACCAGAGGGGGGAACCGCTCTGGCAGCGCGCGGCAATGGTTTCCGGCAGCAGGGCTGAAAGCACGATGTGGTCGTCCGACATGACGATCACGGCCCTGGTACGCCTCCCCTGAGTCGCGTCGATAGCCCTGCCTGCGTCCCTGGCGTTCTGGATGATCCTGCGGCTGGGGGCCGAGTCCGCCCCGATGATCGCTGTGATCCTGCCCGCGTTCACCATATTTCCGAAACCGATGTTGACTAAACCGTTCAACGGCCGCTCCTTTCTGATGCCTTGTTATTCAATATTCTGAACCTGCTCCCTGACCTTCTCGATATCCGTTTTCAGACCGATGGCCGTATCAGAAATGATCAGGTCGTTGGCTTTGGAAAGGATCGTGTTGGCTTCCCGGTTCATTTCCTGTATGATGAAGTCCAGCTTACGGCCGACAGCCCCGCCTTCCTTCAGTGTTTTTGCCGCCGTGTTGATGTGGCTGCGCAGACGGACGATCTCTTCATCCACACAGAGCTTGTCCGCGAAAAGAGTCGTCTCCATGGCGATCCTGCCCTCATCAATATTACTGTCACCCAGAAGATCCTTTACCCTTTCAACCAGGCGGGCCCGGTAGGCCGTGATGATCTCCGGGGAACGGGCCTCGATCTGATCCACATAGACCTTCATGCCCTCTAACTTGTCCAGGAGGTCAGCCTTCAGATGCTCACCCTCCCTGGCACGGGTCTGGGCCAGGCCTTCACCGGCCTTGCGGACGGCTTCCTCCAGCAGCTGCCAGAGGGTCTCCTCATCCACTTCCTGCTCCTCCAGGGTCAGAACCTCCGGATACCTGGACAGGGTGGATACACGGATATCATCCTCCAGACTGAAGTCCGACTGCATTTGCCGCAGGACGGCCATATACTCCGCCGCCAGTTCCCTGTTATACTTAAGGCAGGAACGATGCTCCGCAAGATCCTCATAGGTTATATAGACGTCGATCTTGCCCCTTTGAACATAGTCCTTTAAAGCGCCTCGTACCGCCGACTCGAAAAAACCAAGCTTTTTGGGCATTTTCACGGAGATGTCGCAGTACCTGTGGTTGACACTTTTGATCTCCACCGTGATCCTGCGGTCCGCGTCCCCGGCTTCGCCGCGGCCAAAGCCCGTCATGCTTCTTAACATACGGTCACCTGCTTTCTCAATTTCAAAGCTGCCTGCGTCAGGGCATAGTATCCCCCTGATTGCAGACATATACACTTTATTATAAAACAGATGCCCCTGTCAGTCAACCGGAAATCTGTGTGAATAAGGCCGCCTTGCCTCTTCCCGCCGCATATGTTATAGTAAATCAAACGCTTAGAAAAGGAGTGATCACGCGATGGCTCTCGACGGATTCGTCGTTTCCAATATTGTTTATGAACTGAATGAGGCCCTGACCGGCGGCCGGATCAGCAAAATCTACCAGCCCGAGCCGGACGCCCTGGTCCTGACCATAAAAAACAACCGGGTCAACTACCGTCTGCTGATGAGTGCGAACGCTTCGCTTCCCCTCATCTACATGACCACCGAGGCCCAGAATAATCCCCAGACAGCCCCCAATTTCTGCATGCTGCTCAGGAAGCATATCGGCGGCGGCCGGATCCTTTCTGTCAGCCAGCCGGGGCTGGAACGCATTATCCGCTTCCATATCGAGCATCTGAATGAAATGGGCGACCTGTGCGAAAAGGTCCTGATCCTGGAGCTGATGGGCAAACACAGCAATATCATCTTCTGCCAGCCGGACATGACCATCATCGACAGTATCAAGCATATCTCCGCCAATGTCAGTTCTGTCAGAGAGGTGCTGCCCGGGCGGACCTGGTTTATCGCCCAGACTCAGGACAAACAGGATCCTCTGACCATGTCACAGGAGGATTTTATCAGTCATGTCCTGTCCCAGCCCCTGCCCACAGGCAAGGCCATCTATCAGACTGTGACGGGCATCAGCCCCCTGCTGGCCAATGAGATCTGCTTCCGCGCCTCGGTGGATGCTTCCCGGAGCACCGCCGCCCTTTCGGAGCTTGAAAAGGTCCATCTGGCCAACCTCTTTTTCCACCTGATCGATGATATCAGAAACCATAACTACTATCCCAATATCGTTTCGGATGAGGGTACACCTGTGGAGTTTTCCTCCACCCGCCTCTCCTGCTACGGTGAGCTTCAGGAGGAAGCCTTTGACAGTATTTCCGATGTGCTCCGTTACTATTACGCTGCCAGAAACACGGTGACCCGGATCCGGCAGAAATCCTCGGACCTTCGGAGGATCGTCGGCAACGCCCTGGACCGGTGCCGCAAAAAATACGCCCTGCAGGCAAAGCAGCTGAAGGATACGGAAAAGCGGGACAAATACAGGATCTACGGTGAAATGCTCAACACCTACGGCTATTCTCTGGAGGAGGGGGCCAAAGAGCTTGTCTGTGTCAACTACTATACCGGCCAGGAGATCAAGGTGCCGCTGGATCCCCAGCTGTCCGCCCACGAGAACTCCGTCAAATACTTTGACCGCTATGCCAAGCTGAAACGGACCTATGAAGCCCTGTCCGTCCAGTTGAAGGATACGGAGGATGAGCTGGCCCATCTGGACTCCATTGCCACGGCCCTGGATATGGCCCTGGCCGAGGAAGACCTGTACCAGCTGAAGGAGGAGCTGATCGAGTACGGCTATATCAAACGCCACGCCTCCGGCAGAAAGGGCAGCAAAAAGGTGCCCCAGAGCAGGCCGCTGCATTACATCTCCTCAGACGGCTTCCACATGTATGTGGGCAAGAACAACTATCAGAATGAGGAGCTGACCTTTAAAGTGGCCACAGGTAATGACTGGTGGTTCCACGCCAAGGGTATCCCGGGTTCCCATGTGATCGTTAAAAGTGAAGGAAAAGACCTGCCGGACCGGACCTTTGAGGAAGCCGGACGCCTGGCTGCCTTCTACAGCAAGGGCCGGGACGCGGAAAAGGTGGAGATCGACTATATCCAGAAAAAACAGGTCAAAAAAACGCCCGGCGGCAAGCCCGGCTTTGTGATCTACCATACCAATTATTCTCTCCTGATCGAGCCGAAGATCGACGGTATCAGGCAGGTCTGAGGATATAAAAAGGAGCCCCCAAAAGGCTCCTTTTTTACAGCTTCCGAAGGATCTCCTCCGCGATCTCCTGACCGGAACGGCCGTCTGTGGCCACTGTGACCTGAGCCGCTCCCTCATAAAAGGGCAGACGCTTTGCCATCAGAGAGCTGATATAGGGCACATCCTTATGACCCTGCAGCAATGGACGGGAATCATCCTTTTCCACCCGCTTAAGGATGGTTTCCGGACGGGCCGTCAACAGGACCACGGTCCCGGCCGCCTGCATCAAAGAGGCATTCTCCCGGCGCAGCGCCATACCGCCGCCGCAGGAAATGATCATGGGTGACTGCCCCTTAAGCGCCTGAAGCAGGGCCGTTTCCATATCCCTGAATGCTGCCTCGCCCTGACCGGCAAAGATGTCCCTGACGGCCATGCCGGCCTGCTTTTCTATCAGGGCGTCCGTGTCCACACAGGGCCGCCCCGTCATCCGGCTTAAATGGGCGGCCACGGTTGATTTGCCGACACCCATAAAGCCGATCAGAAAGATATGCTTATCCGTCATGACTGCCTCCTGAAATACTTTTCCCTGATCACTTCCACCGGCATT
>CADAIF010000044.1 GCA_902787905.1 uncultured Lachnospiraceae bacterium | reverse complement strand
CGCGAAGCTGCTGGCTGACGCCATGCGTGAATACGGCCTGAAACTGGCCTGATCAGGAAGCTTTTGATGCCTGTGCCGATTTGTAAAATCGGCACAGGCACTTTTTTTCAATTGGGGTGCAGATGCTTGCACAACCATAAAATGTAGGTTACAATATGAGTATGAGTTTTTTGACAGGAGGAAATCATGACAAGAATAATACTGCACGGATGTCACGGCGCCATGGGCAGGGTGATCTCTGACCTGGTCCGTGAGGATGACAGCTTTACGATCGTGGCCGGTATCGATATTTCAGGCGAGGACGCTCCGGATTATCCGGTGTACACATCCTGTGACGACTGCGCGGAGGATGCGGACGCCATCATTGATTTTTCAGTGGCTCCGGCGGTGGACGCCGTGATCGCTTTCGCCGTCAGGCGGTCGCTTCCGCTGGTTTTGTGCACGACAGGTCTCTCTGAGGCACAGCTTCAGGCGGTAAGTGAAGCATCGGCAGGGGTGCCGGTGCTGCGTTCTGCCAACATGTCTCTGGGCGTGAATACGGTCTTTTCGCTGGCTGCGGCTGCCGCCAGGATCCTGGCAGACAAGGGTTACGATATTGAAATCATAGAGAAACACCATCATCGTAAAATGGACGCGCCGTCGGGCACAGCCCTGGCCATCGCGGACGCCATTAATGAGGCCATGAACGGCCGCTACAGCTATACGCTGGACCGCAGCGGCAGAAGGGCCAGGCGTGACCCGGACGAGATCGGTATCCAGGCCGTCAGGGGTGGTTCCATTGTCGGCGAACATGAGGTCCTGTTCTGCGGACCCGACGAGGTCATTGAAATCCGTCATACGGCTTATTCGAGAGCGATATTTGGGAAGGGTGCTCTCGCTGCGGCCGCGTATCTGGTCGGCAGAGAACCCGGCCTTTATCAGATGAAAGATGTGATCGGATAGGCTTCCTGTCCGACGGGAAAAGGGGGAAGGTTACATGCTGAAAATGGATGAAATGCAGATGCGTTATCTGAAGCTGCTTTCAGAAAAGTATCCGACGATCGCGGCAGCGTCGACGGAGATCATCAATCTGGAAGCCATCCTGAATCTGCCTAAGGGCACAGAGCACGCACTGAGTGATATCCATGGTGAGGACGAGCAGTTTTTTCATGTCCTGAAAAACGGCTCCGGCGCCGTACGCGCCAAAATTGAAGAGGAATTCGGCAACAGCATCAGCAGCAAGGATAAAAAGCAGCTGGCGACGATCATCTATTACCCGGAGCAGAAGCTGCAGCTGATCGAAAAGGAAGAGGAGGATCTTGAGGACTTCTACAAAATGATCTTCAACCGCCTCATCCGTGTGGTCCGCAGGGCCCAGCTGAAATATACGCGTTCCAAGGTCAGGAAGGCCCTGCCCAAGGATTTCGCCTATATCATGGAGGAGCTGATCTATGTCAACAGTGACGCCCTCAATAAGGAAGCCTATTATAATGAGATCATCCATACCATCATCAGGATCGGCCGTGCCAAGGAGTTTATCATCGCTCTGAGCAATCTGATCCAGCGGCTGGTCATCGACCATCTGCATATCGTGGGTGATATCTTTGACAGAGGTCCCGGCGCCGCCGCCATCATGGATCATCTGATGGCCTATCATTCCGTGGACATTCAGTGGGGCAACCATGATGTCCTGTGGATGGGTGCGGCCAGCGGCCATCCGGCCTGCATCGCCAATGTCATCCGTATCTGTGCCAGGTACGGCAATATCGACACCCTCGAGGATGATTACGGCATCAACATGATGCCTCTGGCCAATCTGGCTCAGCAGATGTACGGGGACGACCCCTGTGATCTTTTCCATATCCATCATGTGGACCGGCAGGCTGTCCAGATCAGTAAGATCGAGGAGAACATCGAGGAGAAGATGCAGAAGGCCATCGCCATCATCCAGTTCAAGCTGGAGGGCCAGCTGATCCAGCGCAGGCCGGAGTTCCATAATAAGGACCGTCTCCTGCTGGATAAGATCAATTACGAGAAGAGTACCATTACCATCGACGGCAAGGAATATCCGCTTCTGGACAATCATTTCCCGACCATCGATCCGGCGGATCCCTACGCCCTGTCTCCGGAGGAGCAGGATGTCATGGATCGTCTGACCCATGCCTTCATGAAGTGTGAAAAGCTGCAGCGGCATGTCCAGTTCCTTTTCAGCAAGGGCAGCCTTTATCTGACCATGAATGATAATCTTTATTATCATGGCTGTGTGCCCTTTAATGAGGACGGTACCTTCAGGAAGGTCCATCTCAACGGCAAGTCTCTGTCAGGCAAGGCCCTCTATGATTTTGTGGAGGCCTGGATCCGCAAGGGTTACTATTCCGAGGAGGGCAGTGAGGATAAGGCTTACGGTCAGGATATCATGTGGTTTACCTGGTCCAATGTCAACTCTCCGGTCTTCGGCAAGGAGAAAATGGCGACCTTCGAGCGTTATTTCATCAACGAGCCGTCTCTGAGGGAGGAGCGCAAGGATTACTATTACCAGCTGATCAATGATGAAAAGATCTGCCGGAAGATCCTTGTCGAGTTCGGCATGGATCCGGACATCTCCCATATCATCAACGGTCATATGCCGGTCAAGTTCAAGAAGGGTGAGAGCCCCATCAAGGGCAATGGCAAGCTCCTGATCATTGACGGCGGTTTTTCCAAGGCCTACCAGAGCACTACAGGTATTGCCGGCTACACGCTGATCTACAACTCCTACGGTCTGCGTCTGGTGACCCACGAGCCCTTCCAGAGTCTGGAGAAGGCCATCATTGAGGAGACAGATATCAAGTCTGACTACATGCTGGTGGCCAGGGCCGTCAAGAGGAAAATGGTGGCGGACACGGACCGCGGCCGTCAGATGAAAAAAGACATAGATAATCTTGAGGAGCTCCTGAAGGCTTACAGGAGCGGTCTCATTCGCGAAAAGCATTAAACCTGAAGGACTCTGAAGTCCGCGAAAGACTTCAGGGTCCTTTTTCTGAAGGGTGGGAGTTTTTTGTCATTACAGTTTATACTGGGCGGCAGCGGCACCGGCAAATCGGAGCTGCTTTTTCACAGGATCATCGAGGACGCGGCGCAGCATCCGGAGCGGATGCATCTGCTGATCGTTCCGGGTCAGTACAACATGCAGGCCCTGATGCATATGGTGGAGCTGCATCCTGACCATGCCTTTATGAATATCGATATTCTCAGCTTTGAGCGCCTGGCCTACCGGGTCTTTGACGAGGTGGGCAGGGAGCCTGAGACCCTGCTTGACGACACGGAAAAGACCATGCTGATCCGCCGTCTTCTGCTGACCCTCAGAGAGGATCTGAAGGCTTACGGCGGAAGCATCCGCAAAAAGGGCTTTGCCGGGCAGATGCAGTCCATGCTGTCGGAGCTTCTTCAGTACGGGACCACGCCTGAGGCTCTGCAGGAGAAGGCCGGCGAGGTGGCGGCCAATGCGGGACTGTATGCCCGTCTGACCGATATTCACAGGGTCTATTCGGCCTTCATGGACTATATCCGTGAGCGCTATATGACCACCGAGGAGCTTCTGGAGCGTCTCAGCCGGGTCATCGACCGGTCCGAAAAGATCCGGTCGGCCTGGGTTTATTTTGATGCCTTCACCGGCTTCACTCCGGTGCAGTATGAACTGGTCCGGCATATCCTGGCCCTGTCCCCGCGGACGGTCATGACCTTCACAACGGATGCCGGAGTGGCTGCCGGGCAGCGGCCGGACAAGGAGGATCTTTTCTATATTACAAAGAACACGGTCCGGGATCTGACAGAGATGTGCGAGACTTACCATATTCACCGGGAGGAGGATATTTTCCTGTCGGACGACCGGGGACGTTTCGGGGACCGGGAGGACTTACGGGCCCTGTCGGCGGGTCTTTTCCGTCCGGAGATCACACCCTTTGAGGGAGCCTGTCCCCATGTAGAGGTGAGGGCCCTGACAGATCCGGCGGCGGAGATGCGTTACACGGCTCTCAGGATCCATCAGCTGGTCCGTGAGGAGGGCCTTCGCTATTCGGATATTGCCGTGGTCACCAGTGATATGGACCGCTTTCGGGCCGGGGCCGGTTACTGGTTTGACCAGTATGATATTCCCTGCTTCTTCGATTACCGGCGTCCCATCGGCAGCAATATGCTTTCGGAATGGCTTCGCGCCCTGTTGGGGATGTTCCTGACGGATTTCTCCTATGCCGCTGTTTTCCGCTATATGAAGAGCGGTCTGTCTTCCTTCGGAGAGGATGAGACAGATCTGACAGAGAACTTTGTACTGGCCGCCGGGATCCGCGGCTTCAGGAAATGGCAGAGTGCCTGGATCCTGACCTCGGACTGGATGTCTGACGAGGAAATGGAAAAGGTCAATCAGGTCCGGGACCGTTTTGCCGGGCTTTTAGGACCCCTTTACGAAAAACTGAACCACAGTCAGCTCCCTGTCAGGGACATCTGCGACGGCCTTCTTGCCCAGATGGAAGAGGAGAGCATGGAAAAGAGAGTCGATGAGGCCAGGGAAGCCTTCGAGAAAGCGGGAGACCTGGAACGGGCCGGAGAGTACAGCCAGATCTATGACGTGGTCACGAATCTCCTGGAAAAGATGGGCCGCATTCTGGGCGACCAGACCATGACCCTGAAGGAGTTTAATGATGTCCTGATGACCGGCCTGTCCGAGCTTCGCATGGGCGTGATCCCGCCGGGCTTTGACCAGGTGGTTTTCGGAGATCTGCGCAGGACCCGTCTGGGTCAGATCAAGGTGCTTTTTTTCGTGGGTTTAAACGACGGCATTGTGCCGCTGCCCCAGGTGACCAATGGCCTGATCACCGAGGAGGAGCGGGAACTTCTGAAGGCCCACAAGCTGAGCCTGGCGCCTACGGCCAGAGAGAATTTCAGCACGGAACGCTTTTATGTGTACAGTGCCCTCAGCCGGGCCTCCCACCGGGTCATCATGACCTATGCCTGTCAGGATCCTGACGGGACCCAGGTACAGCCTTCCTCCCTGATCCGCAGGATCCAGGCCATTCTGCCTTCCCTGACCGTAGAGCGGGGGATGAAAGGCACCCGGTCGGATCATCTGGATGTCCATCAGGCCTATTACCTGCTGATCAAAGGTCTTCGCAGGAAGGCAGCCGGCGAGGCGCCGGACCGGATCTGGGAGATGATCCATCACTGGTTTGCCGGCGACCCTGCCTATGCGGACAAGGTAAAGCGCCTTGAAAAGGCCGCCTTTTTCGCCTATCAGCCGGGCCTTCTGCCCAGAGATGTGGTCAGGGGCCTTTATCATGATGAGATGGCCGGCAGTGTGTCCATGCTGGAGCAGTACGCGGCCTGTGCCTACGCCCATTTTCTGACCTACGGTCTGCGCCTGAAGGAGCGGAAGATCTTTAAGGTCATGGCGCCGGATATCGGAAACATCCTGCATGCGGCTCTGGAGATCTTTGCAAAAAAGGCGGCAGCAACCACCTGTGGCTGGCGGGATCTGCCCGATGAGGAAAGGGACAACATGGCCGAGGCCTGCCTGCGCAATGTGGCGGAAAGCTACGGCAACGCCATCCTCACGGACAGCGCCAGGGGTCAGTATATGGCAGACCGGCTCTCAGTGCTGATGAAGCGGACGGTCTGGGCCATGCAGAAGCAGCTGCAGCAGGGGGATTTCGAGCCTGTGGGCTATGAGGTCCGCTTTGAGGCCGGCCTGGAGGCTGAGGGCCTGGAAGTGGTCTGCGGCGACCAGGGACGTCTTTTCCTGAAGGGCAGGATCGACCGGACAGACCGCCTGGAGGAAGAGGACCAGATCTGTCTGAAGGTCATTGATTATAAATCCGGAAGTGTAAAGTTTGATCCTTCCGAGGTCTATTACGGTCTGCAGCTGCAGCTGATCGTCTACATGACTGCGGCCTGCGCCAGGGAAAAGGAAAAACGGAAGGACAAGCTGATCGTGCCCGCCGGGATCTTCTATTATCATCTTGACGACCCGGTTCTGGAAGCGGCGGATATGGACGAACTCGCCGGCATGGACGAGGATGAGGAAAGCAGGCTTCTGGACGCCCTGTGTCCGGACGGTCTGGTCGTGGGTTCCCCTGAGGATGAGAGCATGATCCGCAGGATGGATCATCACCCGGAGCAGAAGCCCAAAGTCATCCCGGTATCCTACGGCAAGACCGGCAAGATGCAGGAGGGCTATTCCTCGGTGATCACATCGGAGGACTTTGCCTTGCTGACTGCCTTTGCCAGGCAAAGGATCGAGGACCTGGGAGAGGGCATCTTTTCCGGAGATATCAGGATCGACCCCTATATTCTGGGGAACAAAAATGCCTGCAGCTACTGCGCCTTCAGGAGTGTGTGCGGCTTTGACACCGGCATACCGGGTTATACCTACAGAAGACTGAAGAAGCTGGATAAGAAGAAGGGCCTTGAATGGCTCCATGAGGAGGCTTAAAGCGTATGGGAATTGAATGGACAGACCGGCAGAAGCTGGTGATCGAGCGGCGGGACCAGGACCTTCTGGTCGCTGCGGCGGCAGGCTCCGGCAAGACTGCGGTGCTCGTAGAACATATCGCTGCCATGCTGACTGATCCGGAGCATCCGGTGGACGTGCAGCGTCTCCTGGTGGTGACCTTTACCAACGCCGCAGCCGCGGAGATGCGGGACCGGATCGGCAGACGGATCGATGAGGCCCTCGCCTTAAGGCCCTCGGACGGCTTCCTCAGGCGTCAGCGGGACAACCTGCATTTCGCCCACATCTCCACCATCCACAGCCTGTGCCTGCAGCTGATCAGGGATCATTTTGACCAGCTGGATATCGACCCCTCCTTCCGGACCGGTGATGAGAGTGAATTAAAGCTCCTGCGTCAGGAGGTGGCCGAGGATGTCATGGAAATGGCCTACGCCTCGGGAAACAGTGATTTCAGGCGGTTTACGTCCGCCTATGCCAAAGGCAAGATGGATAACGGCATCATTCAGATGATCCTGAATATCTATAACTTTGCCCAGGGCCAGCCAAGTCCCGAGGCCTGGTTAAGCCATTGCAGCCGTCTTTATACGCCGGCCTATGCCGGAAAGATCCGGGAGGAGCTTCGGAAAAAGACCGTCAAAAACGGGAAGGCCATGGCCCTTTATCAGCTCAGGCGTCTGATGTCGCTCAGGGACTGGGCCAGGCAGCTGACGCCGTCGGATCAGAAGGATAAGCTGGACGCCGTGCTTTATTCGGATCTGGACTTTTTCCAGAGCCTCTTACGGCTGGATGATGTTGAAAGCCTGAGTGCGGCCACCGACAATATCGGCTGGGCCAGAATGCCCTCCCTCAGGAATCTGACCGGGGATGCGGCTGCCTACAAGGACCGCCTGGCGGACATTCGGAAATCCTGCAAGGAAGCGGTGAAAAGATACAGGGCGGCTGATCTGGATCCCGGCATAAACCGGCTTGAGGAGGAGATGGCCTTCACGGCCCCCTTTATCTCAGTTCTGGCCACACTGACAGATATGTTCAGCCGTCAGTACCATCAGGCCAAGCTGGACAGAAATATCATCGATTTCTCGGACCAGGAGCATTATGCCCTGAAGCTGCTGGCAGAGTTTAAAGAAGATGAAAACGGCGTGATCAGGCCGGTGCCCACCCGTCTGGCGGACCAGTACAGTGAATATTTTGCGGAAGTCATCTGCGATGAATACCAGGACAGCAATCCGGTCCAGGAAATGATCCTGTCCCTGCTTTCTGCCGGCAGACACGGCCGCCATAACCGCTTTATGGTCGGCGATGTCAAGCAGAGCATCTATGGTTTCCGTCTGGCGGACGCTTCCATTTTCCTTAAAAAGTACGAAGACTATAAGGACGTCCTGAAGGATGAGGGAAAGGCCCTGTCGGTCCGGCTGGATCTGAACCAGAATTTCAGAAGCCGCGCCCAGGTGCTGGAGAGCATCAATTACTGCTTCAGGCAGCTGATGACAGGGGAATTCGGGGAGATCCTTTATGATGAGGGTCAGGCCCTGTATCCCGGCGCGCCTTTTGCCGAGGATCCTTCGGCCAGGGTCCGCCCCGAGTCGGAGATGCTGCTGGCGGATTATGACAAGGACGCCCTGGAGGACGCAGATCTGCCGCTGACCGAGATAGAGATGGAGGGCTACATGATCGCCGACAGGATCAAAGAACTGATGGATCCTGTGAAGGGGCTGGACATCTATGACCAGAAGGAGAAGGCCTACAGGCCCCTGAAATACGGGGACATCGTGATCCTGCTCAGGACCATGAAGGGCTGGTCCGAGCAGCTGGCCCAGACCCTGACGGACTCCGGCATCCCGGTGACGGCGGAGATTTCCGAGGGCTTTTTCTCAGCCACTGAGGTGAGGACCATGGTGGCGCTGCTGACGGTGATCGATAATCCCAGGCAGGACATTCCGCTGGCGGCAGTGCTTTTATCGCCTCTGGGCGGTGTTCTGGATGAAGACCTGGCCGCGGCCCGGGCCCTGTACCCGAAGGACAGCCTTTATGACCTGATCTGCCATGAAGATCTGCCCGGGGAAGCGGCCGCGAGGATCAGGGATTTCCTTGAAAAACTGGGGAAGCTCAGAAAAGCTTCCCGCTATATGACCCTGCCCGAGCTTCTGATGTATATCTATGAGCTGACAGGTTACTATGACTATGTGCAGGCCATGCCCCAGGGCGCCAGGCGCAGAGCCAATCTGGATATGCTGTCCAATAAGGCCGAGGCCTACAGCCAGAGCAGTATGACCGGTCTGTTTGACTTTGTCCGCTATCTGGAGCAGATGAAGGAGAATGAGATCGATTTCGGCGAGGCTTCCGTCTCCGTGCCCGGTGAGGGAAGTGTCCGGATCATGAGCATTCATAAGAGTAAGGGCCTGGAATTTCCGGTGGTCATTCTGGCCGGCATGGGCAAGCAGTTTAACATGCAGGATATGACAAGCAGCATGATCCTTCACGCGGACCTGGGGATCGGTCTGGATGTGATCAGTCCCGAGACCCGCAGAAAGAAGACCGGCATCTATAAAAAATATATCGCCGGGCGCCGCAGGCTGGCGGCTTTGGCGGAGGAGCTGAGAATCCTCTACGTGGCCATGACCAGGGCCAGGGAGAAGCTGATCCTGACAGGCAGATGCAGCGGCGTGACTGATAAGCTGGCCGCCTGGGCCGAGCTGCCTCCGGATCCGGAGACGCCGCTGCCCGCCGCTTTTCTGGAGGAGGCCAAAACGCCTCTGGACTGGATCATGCCCTGTCTTTTAAGGGGGACTAAGCCTGTTTACCATGGACTGGATACAGAGACCATACCCACAGGAAGCCCGGTTTTCGGCCTGAAGGTCGTCTCCGTCAACTATCAGATCATCCGGAGGCTGGCGCAGCTGCAGGCCCAGGCCGGTGAGACAGGTGAAGGCGGGGAAAGAAAGGCTTACGAGGCCGGCGATGCGGATGAAATGCTGGCTCGTCAGCTGGATCAGGATAAGATGTGGCAGTACAGCCGGGAGCCTCTCAGATCCTTTAAAAAGAAGTATTCTGTTTCCGAACTTAAAAAGGCTTATATGGAGGAACAGGGGGAGGCTGCCCAGGTCTATGCCGTGAAGGCGGACCCGGGAACTGAGGGTGAGCGGCGCGGTCAGGGAATGGCCAGGGCTGCCGCCAGAGGTACGGCTTATCACCGGGTGATGGAGCTTCTGGACATGGGCCATGCCCCGGAGAAGGGGCTCAAAAGCTGGGTTCTGGACCAGATGGAGGCCATGTGCCGGTCCGGCCGGCTTTCGGCCGGCCAGCGGCAGATGATCATGGAACGGCCCATTGTCCGTTTCCTCAAATCGGATCTTGGCCGGCGCATGCGCCGGGCCGCTGCTGAAGACCGTCTTTACAAGGAAACACCCTTTATTCTGGGCATCCCCCTGTCTGAGCTTCAGATGGGTGATGAAAGTCTCGCCTATCAACCGACCAAGTTGAACAGGCACGGCATTGCCAATCATTTTCCCAAGAAGCGAGATGTTGGCATGTTCACCTTCGGGCACGAATTGGTAATCCCTTGGGAAACCCTGAAACATCGCCCCTTCGCGTATTGAGATTGCACGATCTTGCTCAGGATGTCCGAAGCGCCCATTGCCAAAACCGTAGAACTGCGTCGTCATCGTAGGCGCTGGCTTGTCCCAGCTCATCCGCCCATAAACGCCGCCGTATGTCTTGCCCGTATCTTTGCGATGGCATTTCGCGACAAGTCTCTTTGGCCAATCTCGCCAAGTTCCACCTTGTCTCGAGGCTTGGATGCGCCGCATATTGAGCGGCGAAAGCGCCGCACAGAAA